>JAUXXK010000313.1 GCA_030681145.1 Methanobacteriaceae archaeon
TTTTTCCTTCTACCTCTATATTGCCCTCAACCGAAAAACCTATTTCATATATCAGTTCTTCCTCAGGAACATCATCAGGACTATTATAATAAGTTCCGTATACCATACCTGTCATTTCCAGACCTTTATCCATTACCCACATCCCCATTTCTTGGATATAATCCGGAATTTTTTGATAACTGCCTTTGCATTCCATATATACTACTTGAGTTTCTTTAACTGTTTTTTCCATCATTCCCATAAACAAACCTCCACTTTTATTATCTGTTAATGGTAGTTATTATATTTCGATAATTAATTAATTTTCATAATTATTTAGGAATATAAATGGGATTGACTTAAATTACTGGAAACTGTACTTCTGTTTTTAATTTATCTTCAGAATCGTTAATTGGATTATTTAAATATATTTCTTTAACTGGGCCGGTTATTTTTAGATTATTCTGTGCAGTATAATAATAAAGATCCACATAAACTGACGATGCTTCTCCGTAGGGACCTTTAAATATAGTGGATACTACTTTATGTTCTGGGATAATTTGTATCTGGACTTCATCATGTTCGCTTTCAATAAGCATTTTTCCCTCAAAACCAGATCCCACTTCCCACTCTAATTCTTCGGTTGATACTTCAAGTGGGGAATTATAATAAATACTATAAATTGGATCTTTAATTTTCAGATCTTTTTCATTTATCCATTCAATAACAGTTTCTAAACATTTAAAAATCTTTTCATAGCTTCCTATTTGATATATGTAAACCACTTTGTGTTCAGGAACAGTTTTTAATTCTATAATCATTTCTTAACTCTCCTTTGCATTTTTTGTAGATATATCCAGGGATTTAATCATCTATATATTCATGACTTTTTTAGATAAAATTGCGCCAATTAATATATGACATTAACTGTAAGATATAAATACTAAATTGACTAATCAGTCTATAGATTTTTTGGGTGTAAAAATTGAAAAAAAAGAACTGCAAATAATAAATGCACCATTAAAACTATTTAGTGAAAAAGGTTTGCATGGAACATCCACAGCTGAAATAGCAAAATCTGCGAAAGTAGATAAGGAACATTATTTCACTATTTTAAAAGTAAAGAATCATTAATTAATAGATTATATCTTTATTCTAAAGAATGTATGTTTGATGAAATAAGCTGCCATTAAGATAGTAAATTGTCCTTTAAAGATAATGTAAAATCTTTATGGATGATACTTGTTGACTTTGGAAATAATAAATCAGAATGTTTCCAGTTCATTCTCAGCTTTTACAGCTCTCCATTATAACTTCTTTAACAAAAAAAGAGATTGAAAATAATCTGAAATTATTCTTGAGGCATATATAGTGGGTCTTGAAAATCAAAAGATCAAAAATGTTTCTTACGGATTAATAATGGATTTTTTATGGGGAAGTATCGTTGCCACAGTAAACCACTTGGATTCACATCCTGAAAAAATGGGGAAGAAACAAAAGAAATGGCGTTTGAACTTTTTGGGGATGGGATTTTTAAATAATGTTCTTAATTTTTTCGTAGATAAAATAGGGTTTAATTAACAATATTAAATTAATGGGATGTTATATTGCAAAAAAGAACAGTTAAAAAGACGCAAGAGGAGTTATCTGCTCTGGGTTTTGGAGCGATGAGATTACCCACCAAAAATGGTATGATAGACAAAGAAAATGCTCGCAAACAAATTTATCATGCTATTGACCACGGTGTAAACTTTATTGATACAGCAGTTCCTTATCATGGTGGGGGAAGTGAAGCTTTTCTGGGAGAGATATTATCTGGAGATTACCGTGAAAGGGTGAATATTTCCACTAAAATGCCTCATTGGTCCATAAAAAACTATGAAGATATGGAAAAATCTCTCAAACAACAACTTAAAAATTTGCAAACAAATTGTATTGATTATTACTTCATTCATAACATGAATAAAATTACATTTGATAGACTGGAAAAAATTGGACTTTTAGAATTCTTGGATAAATCAAAAAAAGAAGGAAAAATAAGAAATACTGGATTTTCTTTTCATGGTAGTAAAGTTGAGTTCAAACCAATAGTTGATTCATATGGATGGGATGCTTGCATGTTACAGTTCAATTATATGGATGAAAATATCCAGGCAGGCATAGATGGTGTGAAATATGCTCATTCTAAAGGAATGGCAGTTATTGCAATGGAACCACTTAAAGGAGGAATTTTAGCAGGGAAAATGCCCGAAAAGGTAGAAAATATATGGAATAACTCTGAAATAAGAAGAACCTCTGCTAACTGGGCTTTCAGATGGGTTTTAAATCACCCTGAGATTACTTGTCTGATTTCCGGAATGAACTCTATGGATCAGATTAACGAGAATCTTGAAATTGCCAGTAAAGTACGACCAGATTCTCTTACAGATAATGAATTAAGTCGTTACACACAAGTAAAAAACGTTATACAAGATTTAATGAAAATAAATTGTACTTCATGTGGATACTGTATCCCATGTCCTGCGGGGGTGGATATTCCCGGATGTTTTAGTATTTACAATGAAAAATATCTCTTCCAGGATCGTAAAGCTGGAATAAATTATATTTTACGCACGGGAGGTATTTTTGATAATCAGCCTTCTCATGCGAGCATGTGTAATGATTGTGGTAAATGTTTAAAGGCCTGTCCTCAAAATTTGGAAATTCCAGAACTATTAAATGAAGTTGCAGGAGATCTTGGTGGGAGAGGATTCAATTTAAAAATAAAATTTATGAGTTCTTTGGCAATGCCTCTATTCAATGCTTTTTTATCGATTAGAAATAGATTATCTAGTTTTAAAACCAATTAATTATTCGTAATTTAGTAAAAAAGAGATTATCTATTCATAATTATTTTTTTATAATATAATTAACTTAGAATTTTTAAAAAATGCACTGTTTTGAGGTTTTATTTTATTTAACGCCGAGACTGGGATTTGAACCCAGGACGAGCGATAGCTCAACAGGATTTCGAATCCTGCGCCTTACCATACTAGACTATCTCGGCAATATATGAATGATAATAATCTTTTTTTATTAAATAAAAACAATTTGGTTTAAGAATAAATCAGAAAAACATTACTAAATAATGAATTTCCTATTATTTTTACATTCAAAAAATTAAACTGAAAAATGTAATTTAATTACAATTCATTCTATACAGTAGTTATGTAATAAGCATAGATATAGTTTCATTTTAAAATTAATTTACGCCGGGACTGGGATTTGAACCCAGGCGGAGAAATTCTCCACGAGATTTCCAGTCTCGCGCCTTACCAAGCTAGACTATCCCGGCATATTCCGATTATTAAGATTTGGGTTTATATTATAAAAAGATTATTGTTTTCCGATTTTTAATTGATATCTTAATGGTGTATTGTTTTATGTAATCAAAGATGATATCTCTAAAAAGACTAAAAAACCAGGTAAAAACCTAATCAAAGGCTAAATTCATAATAATATAATTTTTAATCTTTTTTTACTATATTTTAAATAGGTTTATTTTATACTTTATTTATGTATGATAAAATGAATTATTTTTGGCATATATGTTGGGATATTATATGTTAAATTAACTGGAGGATTTGTAAGTGGTTAATGAACAATATGGATTAAATGATAAACCAAAACTTTCAAAGATGATTGTTTTTGGTTTGCAGTGGCTTGCAGTAGCTATTCCTTTCATTATAATCATAGGAAATGTAGCTTCTGGGGGCCAGGCAAACATCCCCTATCTCCAGAAAATATTTCTATTGGTGGGTGTTTTAATATTAATCCAAATATTTTGGGGCCACCGTCTGCCTTTGATAATGGGTCCATCCGCGGTTTTATTAATTGCTATTTTAACCAGCTCAAATCAAGGTATTGGGAATATCAATTCATCTATAATGATTGGAGGACTTATATTATCACTATTGGCGGTCACAGGGCTTTTTAAACATGTTAAAAAACTTTTCACTCCTCTTGTTATAATTGTGGTTCTTATCTTGATATCATTCTCTATGACTCCTATTATTATTAGTCTGATAAGTTCTGGTAATCTTGCCATTTCAGTTTACAATTTTTTATTTTCTTTAATATTCATAATGGTGATTTTTACAGCCCATACCTTTTTAAAAGGTATGTGGAAATCAACCTTAACTCTATCTGCGTTATTTTCAGGCACTATTATTTATTATATCCTATTTGGAAGTTATAATACTCTTAATCTAAAACTATCTTTTATAGGAATTCCCCAATCCATAATTGGCCCACTATCAATTCCAGATATAGGGGTTTTTACAGCATTCTTGGTAAGCTTTTTGGCACTGGCGATTAATGATTTATCATCTATGGAATCTGTGGGAACTGTTTTAAAAGCAGATAAAATGGAAAAAAGAGTTAAAAATGGTGTTACCATAACTGGTTTAGGAAATTTTGCTTCAGGCCTTTTTGGTGTTATAGGGCCAGTTAACTATTCCATAAGTCATGGTTTAATAGCCGCCACTGGAATGGCATCACGTTTCACATTTATTCCGACGGCAATTGCTCTTTTAATTTTAGCCTTTTCTCCAATGGCTATTGGGATAATGAGTGATATACCTTCGCCGGTTATTGGTGTTATTCTTTTGTATATACTCACAACCCAAATTGGTGCATCACTTCTTCGCGTGGTCGAAAACGATGGCCTTAAAACAATAGATGATGGCATGATAATTGCCCTACCAGTTATTTTAGGTACTTCAATTGCTTTTTTACCATCAGAAGTTGTGTATAAGTTACCAGAAATAATTAGGCCAGTACTGGCTAATGGTTTTGTAATGGGAACGTTAATCGTTATTATTTTGGAACATTTACGACATATAAAAAGGCATGCCTCTGAGAAGTAATTAATATTTCACTTTTATTTAATATTTTAGCAGTTAAAATGAAATCGAATAAGGAAATCAAATCATGAAAACCGACATAGCTGTAATTGGAGCTGGAACACTAATTAATTCATACAATATTAAAAAAGATCATATCCGGGAAAATTTAAATAAATACACCATAAAAGCATATAAATTACTCCCGGAAATTAAAAACCCCCATATTTTGGATATTGGCTGTGGAACGGGAGTTCCCACTATAGAATTAGCTCAAATTTCAGGGGGAGATGTCACAGGAGTGGATAACGATCCCCTATCATTAGAGATCCTCCAAAATAAAATAAACACTCTGGAATTAAATAATCAGGTGCGTTTTATTGAAGATTCAATAAATACACTGACTTTTACTGAAAAAAGTTTTGATATTCTCTGGGCTGAAGGTTCTGTATTTGTAATGGGCTTTGAAGATAGCATAAAAGAATGGTATCGTTTTTTAAAACCTCAAGGATTCTTAGTAATTCATGATGATGATAAAGAGAAAAATAAAAAGCTGGAATTAGTTAAAAAATATGGTTATAACCTAATTGCAGAATTAGATTTATCAAACCAGATCTGGGTGGAAGAATACTTTATTCCCTTAGAACAACTGATTAAAGAATTCAAGGAAAAGTATCCTGATGATTTAGAACTTAGTGCGGAACTTAATAAAGATCAGATGGAAATTGATCAAGCCAGATTAAATTCCCAGAGAGCCAGCTCATTTATAGTTATTTTGCAGAAATTGTAAATATGTTTTTATTAAAGTTATTAAATTCATTATTGGGTTCATAGGGATAGTTATTATCAAATGTGAGTTATATGAAAGACAATAAATTAACAAAAATACCTGGAGTGGGCCCTTCTATTGAAAAAGACCTCCAAAATATAGACATTAAAAATATAAATGATTTAGTGGATAAAGACCCGGAAGATCTGTACGAAATGTCCAACATTTATGCGGGCAAAACTCAAGGCAGGTGTCTACTATATGTATTTCGCTGTGCAGTTTATTATGCCAATACCAATGAAAAAGAGAGGAAATAAGAGAAATTAAAATGGTGGTACTGTAAAGACGGCAGATAATTTGATTAGTTAACTATCAAGAATTTTCTTATTTAGAACATATGTAAGTCAAAAAGTTATTAGCTTCTATAATTTTTGAGTCAATTGAAAACCCAGATTTTTCCAATAAACCTTCTATAATCCAATCATAAGTACTGAATTCATCTTTTATATGGGTTATGGTTTCATTAACCATAGATTTGCTGGCAATATCTTCCATATTATTTATAGTGCCATTAATAGAACTTTCATGGTCCTTGGGATCGAAGTTGAATACCACATCAGATAAATAAAGATTTCCACCAGTTTTTAAAATATCGGCCATCTTAAGGAGAGCTATTGATTTCCAAAAATCAGGAAGATGGTGCAAAGCAAACTTAGAAACCACTTTATCAACTTTCTCACCTTTGTGATGGTAAGTTAAAAATCCCGCACAATGTGTTTCAATATTAGTAATACCTTGTTTTTCAGCTTTAACCCTTAAAACATCCAGCATTTCCGAGGATAGGTCTACACAGATGACCTTTTTACAATACTGGGTTAGTTTTAAAGCAATTCCTCCAGTTCCGCACCCAAAATCAAGTACCACGTCTTCTTTTGTTATTTTTAGTTTATCCACTATATCTTCAGCTTCTGCTTTAAAATTTCTAAAACTCTGGTGTTCTTTATCATATTCTTCAGCAATTTTAGAATCTAAATAGTCCACTCCTATCTGTTTTTCTGTAAAGTACCAGGTTGGATTTGTTTTCATTTTATTCTCCTTAATTGTCTTTTAGTAATAATCAAACCATGCATTGATTAACAATTTTAATCAAGATTTATTTCAGATATTACGATG
>JAUXXK010000069.1 GCA_030681145.1 Methanobacteriaceae archaeon
AGCTACCATAACATCTTTTTTATGGGTTTCATTATCTACCGGGTGGCCTAAACAATCGTAATGTCCGCCTATAAAAATATATTGAGATCCGTGTTTATCTACAGAGATTTCTAATTTAGTTACAATATCCTTAATATCTGAATTTAATTCTGCCAATACTCCGTCCATCCCCGGTTCGGTTATCATATCAACAAATTCAACTTCATAATGTTTTTTGATCCATTCAATTACTGGCAATTGTATTCTACCATCCATGCATGTAAGACACACTGCAAATTTATTTTTCACAATATATTTCTCCTTGTATATCTTTTAAAATTTCTTTTAAAGGCATAATATCTTTGAACCATTCGTTTCCAGTTATTTCATTGGTACATGAACAGTAAATCTGCGAGATCAGGTTTTTTAATTTTGGAGGTAGTGGGTCTGGCTGAAGAATACAATTATCTTTCCAATTTATTCTATCTTCTTTCTTGGCATCTTCTGTAGCACAGTGCCAGGCGGTATCTCTATAGTACATTCTGGTGATTTCTTTACTAACCGGCAATTCATTAAATGTAAAACGGCATTCATCTAAGGTTCCCAACACATCCACTACTATTAATTGACGTTCAGGACCATAACCAAATTCTATTTTCCCATCTTCATTCTTCAGGCCAATTTTTGAAAATTCCCGAGATATCATCTTATTAATCATAAGTGTACTTTCTTTTAATTCATTAAGCTCCTCATCATTCACACATGCTATTTCTTGAGCTTCATCAGGTCTTAAATATCGGTCAGTTACTTCAAGTTTAGTGGAAAAATCTATAATTGGCTTTTTTAATTTTTGATTGGGAACAGGGTGATTTTTTAATCCCAAATCTTCAGGGGTTATTTCAGATTCATTCAAACGTTTGAAAACACTGCTACCTTCCGGCAAAGTGTTTCTATAAATGATTTCCAGAGGTATTAAGAAATTTCCTTTTTGATGTGAATATATGGAGTAATCATATTTATTATTATCAAACTTGGGATTAATAACTCTTAAAAGCTTTACTTTCATAACTTTTGATGGATTTTTTAATTCTGAGAGATTTTTTACTTGCCCATTTTCCATAAGACCCAGGTAATGATTTAAAAACCCTAACTCGTCCATTTTTTCAAAGAAATATGCTCCTAACAGTGCAATTGATTCACCTTTGTAATCTATGTGATCAGGCATTCCGCCCCAATCAAAAATCGAGTATCTATCTGAAAAAGTGAATAAACCTTCTCCACTAGTTTCAAAAGTTGGATTCTTTATAATTTTTAAATCTTTAACGCTTCCCATTTTTTTATTCTCCTATATACTAAATTAATTCTAAAAAAAACCCTTAAATGGGTTTAAGATTTTCTTTTTTTTTACTTTTCTAATTATAATGGAACTATATTGTTAATGATTAATTGTTACAATTTCATCTATATAATGTTTGTTATGTAACTATATAACTATATAGATATATTGCTATATAGCAACATTAAAAGTTAAATAGTATGGAATCTATTTAGTTAGGTGAGGGATTGTTATGCCAAATCAAAAAACATTGAATGTGAGAATTCCCATTGATTTAATGGATGAATTTAAAGAAAAAGCGTATAAAAAACATAATTATGAAAAAGGAGCCATTAAAAAAGCAAGCATAGAAGCTTTAAAAGAATGGTGTGAAAGAAATTAGTAGTATTAAAAAATAATTTTCTTCGTAAACTATTAATTAAATACTAATTAGTAAATAAATTACTATCTTTTGTCTTCTTCACATTCAACCACCAGTATTTTATCGGGACAAGCCTCTATGCAGGCTGGAATAATTTGTGCAGAATCCATACAAAGAGTGCATTTATGGGCAGTAAGATCCTTGAGAAATATTGATTTTTCGGGACAAGCATCTACACACAAATTACATCCAACACATAGTTCTTCATTAACTACGGGTACGTTATTTTTAAGAGTGATGGCATTTACTTTGCATGCTTTTTTGCAGGGTGCATCCTTGCATTGCTTACAAAAGACAGGTATTCCATCAATTTTTTTTATTCTACTGCTTCCATGTATTTCTTTACATTTTTTCATGCATAAATTACATTTATAACATTTTAACGGGTTTTTTATTGTTATAAATGGACTCATTTTATCACCTAATAAGTTTATTCAGTTTAAATATTATTCTTTAAAAATTAGAAGTTTTTTTAGCTTTCAATTAATTAATAATTCTTTAAAAAATATGAAGCCTGAGAATTAAGGAAGGTGGTTCAAGTAATTAAATTCTCAGACTCATAAAATTGAAGGTTCTTGTGGGCTTTCCCTGGGCTCCCAGTTATTTTCTGAAAGTATCCCCATAATTTCTTCTTTTTCTTGATAAGGAATTTCTTTCTCATTTCTAACATAATGATGAATGTCTTGAGGCAGGCAACCGTAGAATTTTTTGTAGATATCTACGTAATTGTTCAATTTAATCATTCTTCCCCTAGGGGTGTCATTAGGTCTAATACACAATTTTGCAGCCATTACCATAGATTCATTCAGACTTTCAGCGGAATATGCTAGATGCAATGGGGCGGGTTCACACAATACTTCTGTCCCGTTTCTTTTATCTTTAATTTTTCTTAATTCCTGGTCATTTCCTAAATATAATCTCTTGTATTTTGATGCATGGGGGCCGAGTACTGCTGGAATTCCCCAGCGGTTTGCACCGGTTGCTATGGCAAATGCTTTTTGAGACATGGCGCCCCAGGCAATTACACAAACCCCTATTCTGTTCAATATGTAATCTGCAATTTCTGTAAAATTGTTTTCCAGGGGTACTTTTGCGAAAATGTTAGCAATTTTTATAGCACTACCAATGGCATGGGCATTTGCCACACATGGCCCTAAATTAACCAGCCCTCCTCTATCAAAATTACCACTGTATTTTTCATATAATGTTTTACCCTCTTCGTCTTTTTGAAGTGAAATATCCATAGCAGCACATCCTGCTGCTAAAACTATGTAACCTCTTTTCAAAAATTCTTCTGCTATTTTATGAACTTCTATTTCACCATTAGCATAGTTAGAGCATCCAGCAAGTGCTATAACTCCAGGTATATCACCAAATACTATAGGTGCTCCTACTCTTCGTATTTCAACATCCTGGATTGGACCTCTTCCAGTACGCATGTTAAACTTCTCTGAATCTATTTTTCCTTGGGAGGCCATTCTTATAATATCAATCAGAGGTATGTCTTTTTCACACGCTTCTATGCATTTACCACATCCCACACATTTACCGTAGAAACTAGACATGAGAGAAATATCCCCTTCTTTAGCTTCTTCAAATGCTTCTTTGATAGGTAACATAGTAGAACATGACCTGTTACATTTTCCACAAAGGCTACAAATTTCAATGTAAGGTAGCATATCGTTTTCAGCATTGGAGATGAAACTTTTGGAACTAATATTTTCCTTAACTTCAAGACATGATGTATCACAAGCCCTACAACTATTACATTCATTTGCAGCGTTATTGATGGCCAATTCATCTTGGCTTAAAGTTTTCAATGGACTTTGGAGAAAATTTTTTTCTTTGATCTTCGTTGCTAGAGCAACAGCAGTCTTTCCAACTTTTTCACTATCTCGTATTAGAGCACCGGGTATTTTTCCATCCAGTATTTCATTAACAATTTTGTAATGGTTTTCTTTGGTTTTATCAGGAAGTCCTAATGAACATTTGTCGCTTGTAGTGATTATTGGTATGTTATTCTCATCACAGAGTTCAAAAATATCTGCCCGGATACATTGCTCGTCCAGAACCACCAAATCGGGAATTCCTGATTTTATAAACATAAGTTGCCGGGATATGGGGCCGATGATTTTTGATTTTGCGGATTTCCTTCCCATTTCCAGGGCACTACAACAAAGTCCACAAATTTCCAGGTCATCAATTATGTCCATTTCTTCGGCATAGTCAATAATTTCACTACTTGGAGCTATATTATGCCCTATACATAAAATAACTGGTTTATCACGGTCAGCTACCCCCATTCCAATCTCTATCATGGAAACGTCTGCTTCACCTTTATTTAAGTCATATTGATTTATTTGTGCTAATTCTGCTACTTCTAAGGATAGTGTATCAATCATTCCAGCATGAAGTGCTTTTGATTCAAATTCTAAATAGTTTCCTTCCTGGCCAGTATGGGCCGATGCCATTAGATTAGTTAGTTCTTTTTCCACACAAGCCATTATTCTATCTAAGTCCATAGCATTTTTAGGGGTTATTCCTGTTAACGTTGTTATAATGGGTGTTAATACCTCAATAGTATTATCATATTTTAATTCTAATTCTGGATCTTTTTCCAGCAAACTATCCACTAAATGTCTAGCATGAGCAGAATGGGTTGAAGCACCAATTGTACTGGCCATTAGCACCATTCTGGACTGCTGTTTTTCCAAGTTTATTCCACAAGCTCCTTTTTTATTACCTGAAAGATCACACTTTCCATAAGTACAGAGACAGCACATATCGCATAGGGGTGCATAAAATGGCTTGAAATAAGAAAGCAATTTAAAATCATATTCTCGAATTAATGAATAGTTTAAGCTAATTTTTTTATCCTGAACGTGATTATTAACCTTTTGGTCTAAATAGGAATCTATTTCCTCAAAATCCATATTAAATCCTTTTATTGATACCATGTTGTCTTCAACTTTCTGGCTTTGAACCATATCATCACCTTTATATACTACCATTATTAATCATTATATATGAAGTTTGTCATTATTAATCATTATATTATGATTAATACACATCCTGCATAGAATTAGTGGTGATATAATGTCCGCATGGAATCCTGCATTGATAAGTATAAATCCTGCAAGTGTTTGGGCGCCTGAAATGGCAGCTTTAACCATTAAACAATCTAAAAATCCTCTTTTTGTTATGGGATCTTTACTGAATAATATTCCTGAAGAGATAGCAGAAAAAAGTTTAGAAATAGCAAAAAAAAGAAATATAACTGTGGTAGCTACCGGAGGTTCTAGTTTAACTTTATCCAAATTAAATTTCAAGGCCAGAGTTATCGGGGTAGTAGAATTAATTAATAATCTAAAAAATCCTGAATGGAAAGGATTTGAGGGTAAGGGAAACTATGACTTGGTTTGTTTCATTGGGGTCCCTTATTATATAGGTTCACAAGGTTTATCTACTCTAAAAAACTTTGCACCGCATATTAAAACCTTAACTTTGTGTCGATTTATGCATCCCAATGCCGATATGTCATATCCTAATATGTCATATGAAGAATGGTTGGATTGGTTAACAAAATTAATTGACAATTTAGAATAATACTTCTATAAGAAGTATATTTTTTTTATTAATAATTGAAAATAATATGTTTTTTTTAAAAGTAATTTATTAATTGTCTAAATAATATATATACGGCCTTTATTCTTTATACCTTTCTGTTACTTTACTTATAAACGAAGTTGGGCTGCGTATCTGCCACTATTTTTATGCTATTTACCAGCATGTTCTGGTTTTCAACTCCAGAAACCGTGAGCCAACAGCCTTTGGAATTTCTGCAAATGGAAAAGATCATTTAACCGGTGATTGGGGCCCGCGCAAGCTTTTACTCTCTTTAATGGTGCCGCTCTCATTTATTGCTTTGGGAGCAGCCTTCTGGAAACGTAATTTATTCTTTGGATTATCCGTAATAGTACTAATTGCTGTTCTAAAAATAATCTGGAATGCGGTATTTGGTTGAGAATCAGGAATGTCTATTAATGTCCCAACCATTTTAGGACTAATTATCTGTTCATTTATCATATATTTCGGCTTTAAAAGATTAGAAAAGAATATTTAATAAAAAAATAAACCAGATTAATTTAAACAAATATTAAGATATCTGTTAATTATCTACATTGTTTAGTTAAACATTATTTTGTTTAGAATCGATAAATTTAGTTAATTATATAAAAATTTAATAAAATAAAAAAATATTTTTATAGGTATTTTAGGGGAAAATTAAATTACATAATATCGTTAAAATAATTAATGGTAATAAAAATGTTTGAGAATGATTTGACTATTTTGCAAATGAATGATAGCCACGCTTATTTGGATATTCATCAAGAATTATTTTGGGAAGGTGATCATGCTAAATATGAGTTAGCAGGTGGTTATGCTAGAATTGCTACCATATTCAATCAAATTCGAGAGGAAAACCCCAAAACTTTAGTTTTTGATTGTGGAGACACTATTCACGGTACTTATGCAGCAGTAAAAACCAAAGGCGAGGCACTAATCCCTATTTTGAACTATTTGAACTTTGACGCCATGACTGCGCACTGGGAATTTGCATATGGCTCTGAACATTTTAAAAAACTAACTAAGAAATTGAATTATCCCATGTTAGCTCTTAACTGTTATCATGAGTCAAATAATGAACTTTTTTTTGAACCATGGATTATTAAAGAGATGGGGGAGCTTAAGATAGGTATAATAGGCATAGCGGCTACTATAGTCGACAAAGTTATGCCTGCATCCTTTAGTAAAGGAATTTACTTTACTTTAGGTAACGAAGAATTACCATATTATATTAATAAACTGCGAAATGAAGAAAAAGTTGATTTAATTGTAGTTGTTTCACATTTGGGGTTTCCTCAGGAAATGAAGTTAGCCCATGAAGTTGAAGGTATAGATGTATTGTTAAGTGCACATACGCATAACCGACTTTATAAACCGGTACTTGTTAATAATACCATCTTAATTCAATCAGGATGTCATGGTTCTTTTGTTGGAATGTTAAATCTTAATATAAGCAGAGGAAAGGTTGTTAATTTCCAACACAAACTTATCACAGTATCTGAAGATATTAAACCGGATCCTGTCGTTGAAAACATGGTAAATCTCATTTTAAAACCATATAAAGATGAATTAAATCAAGTCTTAGGTTATACTGATACTGGACTTAATCGTAATACTGTACTGGAATCTACCATGGATAATTTTCTTTTAAAAAGTCTTTTATTTGAGACAGATGCTCAAATAGCATTTTCTAATGGTTGGAGATATGGTGCACCTGTTCCCCCAGGAAAAATTACTTTAAATGATCTTCATAATATTATTCCAACCAATCCTCCGGTTTCAACTGTGGAATTAACGGGTAAAGAAATTTGGATGATGATGGAAGAGAATTTGGAACATTTATTCGCAAGAGAACCTTATAATCAGATGGGAGGTTATTTAAAAAGGTGTATGGGATTAAATTTGTATTTCAAAGTTGAAAATCCCCATGGCCAACGTATACAAGAACTATATATAGCTGGAAAAAAACTATACATGGATCAAACTTATAGAGCAGCTTATGTTACCAGTCAGGGTGTTCCTCCGATTTATGGTAAAAAAAGAGATCAACTAGATGTTAATGCAGTAGAAGCGTTGTTAAATTACCTATCCCGAAATCAACCCTTAAATGCTGAGCTTCAAGGTACAGTAATAACAATTTAAAATGAGATAGTCATACAGATATATAGTTTTAACATTTTTTTTCTTTATAAATTTAGGTTAATCCCATAATTCCGATTAATTTCTTAATTTTAATCAAATAACGAAATTCAAATAGGGTGTTAACTATGAAACCAT
>JAUXXK010000090.1 GCA_030681145.1 Methanobacteriaceae archaeon
ATGGAAAGTATAGCTACATTATCAGTACGAGTAAGTGTGTATAATATTCCATCACCATCATTTTTAAGTAAAATATCTATTTCATCCAAAACGACAAGTAAAATAAGATCTTTTCCAAATGCATTTTTTTTAAATAAATTCCTAAAAGTATTAATAACTTCAGCCTTAGTCCACCCTCTGTATGGAACATCACGACCCATTTGTTGACATAATCTAGCTATAACCTGATATTCAGTCGTATAATCAGTACATCTAATATATTCAGTTTTAATATTAATATCTTGAACTTTTGCTGCTTCTTTAAGTTGTTTCATTGCAAATTTAGCCACAGCAGTTTTACCAGTTCCAGTTTTACCATATATAGTTATATCTGGAGGAGTGACCTCACTTAAGGCTTCAATCCAATATTTAGCTATAGATTTAATTTGATCTTCCCTGTGAGGAAGTTTATCTGGTAAAAATCTGTGATCTAAAAATTTTTTTTCTAGAAAAACTGTGTTTTTATCCCCTAATTCATCAAATATGTTCATTAAGATCACGTGTCCAATAAATATAATCAATACAAATTCATAAATATGAAAAATACTTTTGAAAAATAATGGCCTTCATGATTCTAAAAAGACTCATTAAATAATTATTATTTATTTAAAATTCAGATAAAATCTGAATTAAATATTAACAATCCCTGATAAAAAATTTTTGAAAACAGGTTGGTAAGTTTCAAGTGTAAATGTTGTTATTTTACATAGCAAATAAAAGTTTTTATTATAAATTTATAAAAAATTATGTAAGTGAGAGATATATTTCCACTGTAAAAATATTATTGTATTTATGATAATTAAAATTTTCATATAGAGACGTCTATTTCAACTGTATTTTATAATTATTATTTAAATTTTAATAGAGAGACCATCATTTCAACTGTAAAAAATAATTTATTATCAGAAATTATATAGAGAGAGATGTGTTTCTACTGTAAAAATAAAATATATATAGCGAATTTTTAAGACATCAGTTTCTAGTGTAAAATTTATAAAATATAATTAAAAATTATAATTGATTTAATTATTTATATTGTATTAAATAATAAAATATTATCTATAAATCTTTAAATTAAATTTAATCATAATATAAAATTATTATATTAATTTCCATAGTAATACTAATCATACATTTTTGACATAAATTTCAAGTGTATTTCTTTTAAATATTTAATAAAAATTAATTAAACATAATGAAATATCTATTTTTTTAAAATAATAATAAATTATGATATTTTTACAAATTAAAAAAAATTTTAAAGCGTTAAAATGTTTTATTTAAAATATTATACGTATATTTTTACACTTGAAATGTATCTCTCTATCATATTTATTTATTAATATTATTTTTTTACACTTGAAATGTATCTCTGTCTTTCATATCACTAATATAAAAAATCACTTTACACTGGAAATACATGTCTCACTTTCCAATTTAAAAATAAGAAAGCAACTTTCAATCAAATTTACTTTTGTAATTTTTTTATTTTAATAATAAGTATAATGAATTAAATTTTTCTATTGGAAATATATTTCTCTCTTTTAAATTTATTTTTAATATCAATTAAACATACATACTATCTGAATGCTCTTTTTCAACTTCTCCAAATTTTTCTTGGATCTTCCATAATCCTTGTAATTTAGCTCTGAATACATTTTTTACAGTTGAAATTAATCTATCTTTACTTAAACCATCTTTATAAATTTCACTGCTCACAACATAACTATTTAAAACATTTTCTGGATGTTGAAGCTGAAAATCAACCAGTAAAGAATTTAAAGAATATCTAAATTCCCATATAAACTCTTCTCTTTCCTCAATATTCATCTTTTTTATTTTTGATAAATGTTCGGGACTTACATTAGTTGCACAGCCTATAACAATCATATCTTCTTTACCTTTAGGTTGAATAATATCAATTACATGTCCTTCAGGATAATTAATAATAAAATGAAAGTTAGAATTTTCATCAGGTACTTTCTGTCTGAAATAACCTTCATCAGCTAGCCATTTTTGTACTTTATCTGAAATATTATTTGAAATATCAGTCAATCAATCACTTCCTACTATTATATTCTATTTTCTTCATAATATATTACACATTTTTAACAACCATAGCATTAATAAATCAATATTTATAATGAATATATGGAAATTTTTATTTTTATAATAATTATTTTAGCGGTATGCATAGATATTGTGCTGGGGGAACTCCCTAATTATATACATCCTGTAGTTTGGATGGGATATTTAATTAATTTTTTGAAAACATATTTAATCAATTTAAAGTCAAGATGGTCCGGAGTTATTTTAACATCTATTTTATTAATTTCTTTTATATTACCCTTATTAATTTTAGTTTATTATATTAAATTCAATTATATTATCTATATTTTATTTTCAAGTATAATTTTATCTAGCACTTTTTCTATAAAATTATTAATTTCTTCTGCGAGAGATATTAACATCTTATTAATAAATGATCCTGAAAAAGCAAGGCGAAATGTGTCTTATTTAGTCAGTAGAAACACAGAAAATCTAAACCATTCTCAGCTAATTTCAGCTACAGTGGAAAGTTTAACAGAAAATATTACAGATTCCATAGTGGCTCCTATTCTACTTGCTTTTATATTAGGCTTACCTGGAGCAATGTTTTATCGTGTGATAAATACACTTGATGCCATGGTGGGATATAAAAATCATGAAAACATAATCATAGGATGGTTCCCGGCAAAATTAGATGATTTATTAAATTATATTCCTGCCAGAGTCACTGGATTAATTATTGTTATTTCTGCCTTTATTTTAAGGATGAACTGGAAAAATAGTTTTAAAATAATGATTAAACATGCTAGAATACCTCCTAGCCCTAATTCTGGATATCCTATGGCTGCTTCAGCAGGAGCACTTGAAATAAAACTCGAAAAACCTAATGTTTATACAATTGGTGTTACAAAGAAAAATTTAGATATTTTAACAATTGAAAAAGCTATAAAACTTACTAAAATGACAATATTGATATTTTTACTTTCTTCTACATTATTTTTCAGTCTTTTATATTATGTATTGTACATTTTGTCATCATATTTTTAATGCCACAGTTTTAAAATATTTTCAAGTATTATTAAACATTATTCTAATATATGGCAATTATATAATAATTGAGGCCAAAAAATGAAAATAGCTATAATTTCCGTTAGTATTTGTGGTAAGAAAATTGCTCAAAAACTATGCAAAAAACTTGAGCAAGATCCCACTATAATGTATGTCAAAATTTTCCACCAAGATACTAAAAATACTTTAAACAGTATATTTTCTCAATATGATGCTATTATCTGTATAATGGCTACTGGCATTATAATAAGAAGTCTTTCTGATTTAATAAAAAGTAAAACATCGGATCCTGCAATTTTAGCAATTGATGATAAAGGTATTAATGTAATCAGTTTATTATCTGGACATCTAGGCGGTGCAAATAATTTGACATTGAAAGTGTCCATTATACTAAATTCAAATCCAGTAATTACTACGTCTACAGATATTAATGGATTAATAGGAATAGATGAATTAGCTAGGAAATATCAATGGAAGTTAATGGATACTGAAAAAATTCTTAATTTTAATAGATTTATTTTAAATGGCGAAAAAATTCAAATTTTAAGCCAGAATTCACTAAAATATTTAGCATATGATAATAAAATAAAAAAAAGCTATTTAATTGTTGATAACATTTTTAATATTTTTGAATATGTTTTTAATAACACTGTTTTATCTGAAAATGAAAATATTAATAAAATATTATTAAAAATGGAAAAAAACGATATTTTAGCAGTTCACAATTCTGATTTTTTAATTATAAAGCCCAAAAAATTAGTTATTGGAATAGGAAGCCGCAAAGGAATATCTAAAAATCGTATTATAAATTCTATTAATGAAACAGCTAAAATACTTAATTTTAATGTGGATAGATTTGATTATATGGCCACTGCAGAAGTGAAAAAGAATGAAGAAGGTATTTTGGATGCATCAGTTCAGTTAAAAATTCCTCTAGAAATAATTAGTATGAAACATATTAAAAATTTTGAATCAGATCAGATACATTCATCTTCATCTTTCGTAAATAAAACTTTTGGAGTAAAAGGTATTTGTGAACCAGTATCATTAATAAAAGCCGGAAATAACTCTAAGCTAATATTTAAAAAAACAGCTTTTAATGGTATTACGATTGCAGTATCTGTTTCAATATAATTAAATAAATATTATAATTTATTCTTTAATAACTTTAAAAATAATATTTAATACAATATTTCATATACCAAAACCTATTTTAATAAGGTAACATAAAGCAAATTGAATATAAATATAATCTATTTTTTGGAAATTAACATGGAGGAATTAATATGAGTGATGAAGCATTCAGTCGCGTTTCTGATATTTTAAAACATATTATGGAAGATACTAGCGTTCCACGTAATATTCGTAGGGCAGCCGAAGAATCAAGTCAAATATTAAATAATAATGAGGAAGACTCTACTATACGAGCCAGTACAGTTATTTCAATTTTAGATGAAATAAGTAATGATCCTAATATTCCAATTCATGCTCGAACATTAATCTGGGAAATTTTAAGTGAGTTAGAATCTATTCGAAATTAAATATTTTTTATTTTTAATATTTTTATATTAACATTTAAAAGATTAAATTAAAATAATATTTTTTATTAAATAAACTTCTGATAATTATTTTTCCATATTGAGTTGATACGTAACAAACTGGGTTTTAGCAGCTTCTTCAACAAATTCTGCCAGATCTACAGCTTCTTGAACATTTAAACCAGTAGCTACTATCCCATGATTTTTTAAAATAATAATATCTTCTTTAACTAGTTTTTTTGCTGCATTATAAGCAAGTTCCATACTGCCTGGTTTTTCATATTCTACTTCCTTAAAATAAGGACTTTTTATCTCTCCAAACCCTTCTAATCTTTTAATTTTTTCATTTGAGAAAGAAAAGCCAGTTGCATAAGGAGAATGTGTGTGTACAATACCTTTAACATCTTCACGCTTTTTATATATTTCTAAGTGTAAAAAAATTTCTGAGGATGGATTGCCTTTAGAAATAATATTCCCATCTAAATCAACCAAAACAATATTTTTTTCATTAACATAATTTAAAGAGATTAATGTTGGTGTTATAGCAATTATATCCATTTCTTTATCTTTAAACCTAGCACTAATATTTCCGGCCTTTCCTGAAACCAGTTTTCTATCGAAAATATATTTTGAAGCTGATAACACCGATTCTAC
>JAUXXK010000093.1 GCA_030681145.1 Methanobacteriaceae archaeon
ACATAGATCATCTTAAAATTATGGATCTGGCCGATAATGTTATAAAAATTGTTGAAAATCTCCTTCAACCAAAAGGAAGCCTTTTAATGAAAACTTTTCAAGGGCCCGGCTTTCCAGAACTTCTAAAAAAACTTAAAAAAGAATTTAAAATTGTTAAAACCACCAAACCCGCTTCTTCACGGAAGGGGAGTTCTGAAATGTATTTAATAGGAATAGGTTATAAAGGGATTAAGTGGCTAAATGAAGACCTCGACCAATAAAAAAAAAATTATTAATTAAAATAATTTAAGAGAGATTACATCTTTTCTCTTAAATCACTTAAACTCTGTTTAGTGATTTGTATCTGATCTTTGGCAATTTTTATTCTGTTATTTACTTCTTCAATTGATTTATCAGTTGACAGCGCACTTTCCACATCATCAATAGCGGATTTAGACTTAACCAGCTCTAATTCTGAGCCTATATAAGCTTTTTTCAGATCAGTGTTGCCCCCATCAAATATTTCTGTTTTAACCGCATCGTACTGAACCTTTAAAGAAGAATATTCAGAATTAAGAGCTGCCAATTCATCATAAGCAGATCCACTGTCTACTCCCGAAGAGATTCCTGATGAAATCATGTCCACACCAATATAAGCGAATACAAGTATAGTAGACACTATCATAAGCACCCCCATCACAGATATGGTCATAGAAGTTGCTCTAAATAAATTTAATCTTGATTTTTTCATTAAATCACCTTTTTTATTGAACTGGTGTAATATAAAATTTAATGTGTAATACCCGTTATTATATTATTATAGAAATATTTATTATCTTTTTATTTAGTTACTGTGAAACTTATTAATTATTCCTATTAAAAGTATCTCATCTAGTAAAGGATTTATAATCTAAGTGTAATATATTTTCACACAATGACAACTTCAGATAAAACCAAAACATCACTGGCCAAATTCGAGGAATTTTTCTCAACCAAATACAAAGACAATGTATTTGAAGCTTTAGAGAAATATCCTGACCAAAGATCTGTAATAGTTGATTACCTGGATTTAGAAATGTTTGATCCAGATTTAGCTGATCTTTTAATCGAAAAACCAGAGGAAGTGATTCGTGCTTCCCAAAAAGCCATAAAAAATATTGATCCCCTGCGAAAAAACGCTGATATAAATATTAGATTAGAAAATGTAACCAATAATATACCTTTAAGATTTCTTCGCAGTAAATTCATAGGTAAATTTATTTCAGTTGATGGAATTGTTCGTAAAACAGATGAAATAAGGCCAAGAATTGTTACTGCAACCTTCGAGTGCAGAGGATGTATGCGCCTGCATGAAGTATCCCAAAGCAGTAATATGATTACTGAACCATCACTGTGTTCTGAGTGTGGTGGCCGTTCATTTCGTTTACTGCAAGAAGATTCTGAATTCTTAGATACACAAACCGTTAAAGTTCAAGAACCATTAGAAAACCTTTCTGGTGGTGAACAACCTCGACAGATATTGGTGGTTCTGGAAGACGATCTGGTGGATACGCTTACACCCGGAGATATTGTTAGAATAACGGGGACACTAAGAACGGTTCGTGACGAGAAAACTAGGCGTTTTAAAAATTTTATTTATGGGAATTACACTGAACACGTGGAACAAGAATTTGAAGAACTTCAAATTTCCCCAGAAGATGAAGAAGCAATTATTGCACTGGCAGCAGACCCCCATATCTATGAAAAAATCGTAAAATCCACTGCACCATCCATTCATGGTTATCTAGATGTTAAAGAGGCCATTGCACTCCAATTATTTGGGGGTGCAGGAAAAGAACTGGAAGATAAAACTCGTCTCAGAGGAGATATTCACATTCTTATTGTAGGAGACCCTGGTATTGGTAAATCTCAGATGCTTAAATACGTTTCAAAGTTAGCCCCTAGGGGAATTTATACTAGTGGTAAAGGTACCAGTGGAGTAGGACTTACTGCTGCAGCAGTAAGGGATGAATTTGGGGGATGGTCTCTCGAAGCTGGTGCTTTGGTACTAGGGGACAAAGGTAACGTTTGTGTTGACGAACTGGATAAAATGAGAGATGAAGACCGTTCAGCTATACACGAGGCATTAGAACAACAAACCATAAGTATTGCTAAAGCCGGTATAATGGCCACTTTGAACTCCCGATGTTCTGTTTTGGCAGCGGCTAACCCTAAGTTCGGTCGTTTTGATAGTTATAAATCTATCTCAGAGCAGATTGATCTGCCTTCCACAATTTTATCCCGTTTTGATCTAACATTTGTGGTGGAAGATAAACCTGAAGAGGAAAGAGATAGAAAGCTTGCTAGGCACATTTTAAACATACATAAAGAAGAAACCCTGGAATTTGAAATCGATCCCGAGCTTCTCCGGAAATATATAGCATATGCCCGGCGTAATGTTCACCCAGTGCTTACAGACAAGGCCATGGATGTTTTAGAACAATTCTACGTATCCATGAGGAACAGTTCTATTGATGAAGATTCACCCGTGCCCATCACCGCTCGGCAGTTAGAAGCTATAATTCGTTTATCAGAGGCTAGTGCACGGATAAAACTAAAATCACAAGTGGATCCTACAGATGCCCATCAAGCAATTAAATTAACTCAAGCTTGTCTTAAGCAGGTAGGATATGATCCAGAAACTGGGCAGATTGATATTGATAAAGTGGAAGGTAGGCCTCCTAAGTCTGAAAGAGACAAATTTAGAGTACTAATAGAAGTTATAAAAGAACTGGAAGAAGAATATAGTGGTCGTGCGCCTACCAATATTCTTATATCTGAGATGGTAGATAGATATAATGTAAGCGAAGAAAAGGCGGAAGAGGTTATAAGAGTCCTTAAACATAAAGGAGTAATATTTGAGCCTTCTCGAGGTTACCTCAAGATAGTATAATGTTTTTTGACTTTTAAAATTTAATTTAACCTTAAATTTTATTTTATCCGTCCCATTCCTATTTAAATTTTATTTATTAATTTGGAGGCATAATTATGAGCGATTACGATAAATTATTAGACAGGGCAATTGAACAACTGCCCCCAGAAGTATTTGAAACAAAACGATTCAGTGTACCCAAAGCTTATTCTGTAATTCAAGGAAACAGAACATTTATTCAAAATTTCAGAGAAATAGCTGATGCCCTTAATAGAGATCCACAACATCTTTTAAAGTTTTTATTAAGAGAATTAGGAACTGCAGGAAATTTAGAAGGTGGAAGAGCTATAATGCAAGGTAAGTTCACACATTATCTAATAAACGAAAGATTAGATGAATACGTTCAGAAATTTGTTATGTGCCACGAGTGTGACCGACCAGATACTAAAATTATTAGGGAAGATCGGATTTTTTTACTCAAGTGTTCCGCATGTGGTGCTAAAGCCCCGCTGAAAACTCTTTAAATTAATTAGATTTTATATTATTTTAATAGTCTAAAAACATTTTAAACCCAGCAAAAAACTAATAATCCATAAAACTTATTTAAATATTTTTAGTCGTTTATTTGAGTAAATCTTTTTACTGGTTTTTGATAAATAATAATATCAAATTTTAAGGTTATAATCTATGTTTTGTCCTCAATGTGGTAATACCCATCAAGTAATGGTTGGAAATATATGCAAAATCTGTTTTTTAAAGGATTTTAAATTAATATCCATTCCTCAAGACATAGGGGTTACCCTATGTGCTCACTGTCATTCACAATCAAAAGAAGGTAAATGGAAAGATTTGGGGTTATCTGAAGAAGAAATTATTTACCAAGCACTTGAAGAAGCCATTGACGTGGATGATATAGTTAGTGATATTAATATAGAACTGGAAATACTACAAATGAGAGGTTCAATTGCCGAATGTTTTATTAATACCCACGGTAACGTGATGGGTGAAGATATGGATCAGGAATTTCACTCAAACGTCCGTTTAAATAAGTCAGTATGTCCAGATTGTAGTAAATATAATTCTGGTTATTACGAGGCAGTTATTCAGTTAAGGGCTGATAAAAGACCTTTAAGCAAAGAAGAATTACAAACAGCTGATAAAATAATTAAAGAAACTTTGAATCGTATGTGGGAAAAGAGCCGTATGGCATATCTGGCCCAGAGGGTAGAGATGAAGGAGGGAATTGATTATTACATAGGATCCCAAAAGGCTGCTCGTAAAGTTATATCTGCTTTAAGAGATGTTTTTGGTGGAGTAATGAAAGAATCTCCTCGACTTATAAGTCAAGATAAATCTACCGGAAAGGGACTTTACAGGACCTGGATTTCTTTGCGACTTCCAGAATTTCAGAAAAAAGATTTTATAAAATACGAGGGCCACACTGGTCAAGTTAAATCTATGAATTCTAAAAAAATCATAGCTAAAGATTTAGAAACCGGGCAAAGTATTCGTGCACTATGGAAAGATTATGAGCAAATTAAATCTTCTGCTAAATTCAGTGATATACAAATTAGCACCATAACCTCAAAATCACCCACTGAAATTCAAATTTTGCATCCAGAAACATTCCAACCGGTCGATCTACATATTAAAGACCATATGAATGATTTAGAAATAGGAAAAGAAGTTTCTGTTATTCAAATTGATGGAAAAATTTATATTCTGCCTGATGAGTAAAAATGAGAGATATTTAACAATTATTGATTGGATATGGTTTGATTATTGATCATGCTCCTCTTGGTACCATGTTATAAACTTACTAATGTTATTAAATATAATAGCAGTGATAAAATGGACTTAAAATCAAAAATGGGACTAATTACTAAAGGTACTCTTGAAATAATTAGTGAAACTGAGTTGGAAGAAAAACTTCAAAAAGAGAAGCCAGTTGCATATATAGGTTATGAACCATCTGGAAAAATACATTTAGGCCATGCCATAACCGTTATGAAAATGATTAATCTGCAAAAAGCAGGGTTTAAAATAAAAATACTTCTAGCAGATTACCATGCCTTTTTAAATGGAAAAGGAAAACTGGAAGAAATAAAAAATGTGGCAGAATATAATAAAAAGTGTTTTCAAGCATTAGGATTATCTTCGGAAACAGAATTCATCCTAGGTTCGAGTTTTCAAACTAAAGAAGAATATACAACCCAAGTGTACCAGTTAGCTCTTCTTACAACCTTAGTTCGGGCAAAAAGAAGTATGGCTCAAATTACCCGTGATGCAGAAGACCATAAAGTGGCCGAAGTTATTTATCCCCTGATGCAAGTGGTAGATATGGTGTTTTTAGAAGTAGATCTCGCCATGGGAGGAATGGAACAGCGTAAAATACATATGTTGGCACGAGAAAACCTTCCCCGGGTTGGAAAATCTGCGCCTGTTTGTTTGCACACCCCATTACTACATGGAACTGACGGTTCTGAAAAGATGTCATCAAGTAAGGGCAACTTCATAGCCATTGATGACTCGCCAGCCGATATAAAGAAAAAAATGAAGAAAACTTACTGTCCGGCTGGAGAAGTTGAAGGAAATCCAGTTATAGAAATGGCAGAACATTTTATATTCCCATTTAATAAAAAACTGATTATCAAAAGGCCCGAAAAATTTGGGGGTAATATGGAACTGGATTATACCAAACTGGTGGATATATATGCTCAAGAAAAATTGCATCCTCTTGATCTTAAAAATACCGTTACTGATTATTTAATAGATTTTTTAAAACCCGTGCGAGAGTATATGGAAAAATAATTGGATGATGGTAAGTTTTTATTTTTAATAAAAATAATAAAATAATTATGCCCACTATATATTATTACATAACTTATTTAGCACTTTAATATTAACTTATATCCCATAGGTGACCACAATGTTATATGAAATGAGAATTCCTCCAGGAGTAACTGAAAGTAACATGGCTGAGATTATTACGCTTTTCGAAGTTGAATTAACCCATACTGAATACGGACCTGTGATTAAAGGAGAATTAGAAGAACTTGAAAAAGCTCGTGATCACATTGTTAAATCCCTTAATGAAAGACTTAAACAATGGGAGAAAAATGATAAAAACCCTAACTCTGTTTAAAATCTATAATTCCACCATCACAAATCCCCAGATTACTTGCCAAAGCCTTTTTAAGGTTATGATGAATCAATTTAACACCATTACTAGCATCAATAATAATAAAACCTTCTTTCTTAGCCATTTTAAGGTAATTATGTCGAACTTTTTTTAAGAAGGTTTCATTTTCAAATTTATCAGTTCCTTGGCATCGTGAAACTGCTGTTTTTTCATCAATATCCAATAATATTACCATATCTGGTTTTTTGGCAAAACGATTAATTTCTTTTATCCATTCCAAGTGATTTTGATAGGCCATACTAGAATAAAAACAACGGTCACTAATTAATATCCGTTTTTCATCAGTTTTTTCAATTTTATCCTTTAAAATCATCCTATCTGCCGCGAAAAGAAGGCCCAATGTTTTCTGAAAATCAGGGTCTGTGGCCTTGGGATTTTGAAGCATTTTCCTGATTAAAATTCCAACAGGAGAAGATGTGGGTTCCACCAATAATTCCACATCATACCCCATATCATCCAGCCATTGCTTAATAAGTTTTACTTGGGTGGATTTCCCAGCCCCATCTATTCCTTCCAAACAAATATACATGAAACTCATTATAGAATTTATATTATAATATCTTTTCTTGCAGATTCCACCAAATGAGTTGAAATATTAATTTAAAAATTGAACTTATTAATATTAAATAAAGACTATGTTTAATTAATAGATATCTGGAGGATAAATTTGAAAAAAATCCCTGAACTTCTTGCGCCCGGAGGATCCTTTGAATCATTGAAAACCGCCATATCTGCGGGAGCTGATGCGGTTTACATCTCAGGCAAAACATTTGGTGCCAGACAGTATGCTGAAAATTTTTCTCTAAAAGAGATGACCGATGCCATTAATTACTCCCATTCCAGAGGAGTAAAAGTTTATGTAACCGTTAACACCTTAATACGAGAAGATGAAATTCCAAAATTAGGTAAATATCTCTTTCAACTATATCAAATCGGTGCAGATGCTCTTTTAGTACAAGACTGGGGAGTGATAAAACTAGCCAGAGAAATAGTTCCCCATATGGATCTGCATGCATCCACTCAGATGACAACACACAACACAGAAAACATTAAATGGATGGAAGAAAATGGTTTTAAACGGACAGTGCTCTCCAGAGAACTTTCATTAGATGAAATAAAGTCCATGGTAAATTTCAGTCCTTTAGATCTGGAAGTATTCGTGCATGGAGCATTGTGCTATTCTTACTCTGGACAATGCCTTCTTTCGTCTTTTATTGGGGGCAGAAGTGGTAACAGAGGAATGTGCGCACAACCATGCAGAAAACCATATTCTCTTGTTTCAGGGCCAAAAGATGATTACAATAAGCCAAAGACTCTAAAAGAAATACATTTAAATGAAGATTATCTTTTATCTACCCGAGATTTGGGCCATTACCCCAACTTGGAAAGTCTGGTTAACTCAGGAATTAAAAGTTTGAAGATAGAAGGTCGGATGAGATCTCCAGAATATGTAGGTGTGGTGGTAAGCATATATCGGAAAGCCTTAGATAAAATAGATGAGGGCATATGGAAACCATCAACTACCGATCTAGAAAAATTACATCTGGTATTTAATAGAGGTTTTAGCTCTGGCCATCTGCTACCTGAGAAAAGTAAAGGAATGATGGGAAGAAAAAAGCCAGGTCATCTTGGAATGTACATAGGAGATGTCAAAAGGTATCATGATAAACATAAAAAAGCCACAATATCTTTAAAATCAGTTACCGTCCCCCATAAAGGAGATGGTTTATTTTTTGAGCCAATTGGAAACTATGAAAATAAAAAATATGGTGTTGGGTTCGATTTAGAACAAAAACCATATCTGGAAGGTAGTGATTTAACCATTCACGCTAAAAAAGCTGTTGTGAAAGATTCCAGAGCATATATTACTCGCAGAAAAAATTTAAAAAAGACTGTTTCGAATACATCTGGAAAATTCTATAATCTTAAAATAACCTTTAAAGTTCTAAATAATCGTTTTCCGGAGCTGAAAGGAGAGTTGATTATTGATAATGATAAAAAAATCATGACAACAGTTCAGGGCAAGTATGCTATGGAAAAAGCAATTAAACGCCCTCTTAGTGGAAAAGACCTTGAAAATCAGATTATTAAGGTGGGGGATAAACCATTCAAGGTAAAGTTTATAAATTCCAATTATTTAGAAAACCTTTTTTTACCATTAAAAGAGATTAATCTCCTCAGGCGAAATCTTATAGAAAAAATTGAAAAAAAAATTAGTGCTAGTTATATGCCATCAGCTGATTCTTTAAAAGAATCACGAAATAAATATTGTCAGTTTAAAGAAAATTATCAAAATTTTAAAAGATTTAAAAGCTTAAATGATTCTGATAAAACTGATGATTTGACCAAAAATAATATTAAAAACATTTCTCTGGCAGCATATGTTAATAATCTAGAAAGTTTAAAAGGAGCTCTTAAATCTAATTATAATCGATTATATCTAGAAATTCCACTTTTAGAAGAAAAAGAAATATATGAAGCTTGTTTCAATAAAAGAACACCTAAATACAAAGCCGGAAAAGTAGTGGATATTTTAACCCAAGCATCTGATCTTTGTAAAGTGAATAAAGTGGATTTAATCTGGAAGTGGCCAGATATAACCCGAAATCACCTACTTGATTTTCTAAAATATAGCCTAAAGATTTCCGATTTGAAAATTAAGATAATGGTTTCCAATCCAGGTATAGCACAGTATCTACTGAATAACGATATTCATGATGTTTATGGTTCTTCTGCTCTGAATATATGGAACAGAGAAAGTATTTCCCATCTTTCATCTAATTTTGGATTACTTACTTTATCTCCAGAATTATCTCTTAATGATATTAAGTCCATACAAGAATATTTTAAATATGGTAAATCTAAGACCCCTAATTTGAAATCCCCTGAAAAAATTGCCCAATTGGAAGTAATGGTTCAAGGTAATTTAGAATCACTTATCAGCCAAGAATGTCTTTTATCTAGAGATTTATTATCAATTTCTCAAAAAAAATTCTTCAAAGAAGATAATAAATTTTTTGGAATTAAAGATGCTAAAAATCATGTTTTTCCTCTTAAAATATCTCCCGATGGTCAGACAATTATACAAAACTCAGCAGAAGTTTGTCTCGTTGATTATTTACCTTCACTGATATCAAATAAAATCTATAATTTTGCCATAGATGCTCGTGGAAAAGGACCATTATATGCAGAAAAAATGGGTTCAAATTATATGAAAGCTATTAATTTATCATTGACCAGAGCAAATCCCCAATTTGGAAAACTCAAAACTCAAATCAAAAAAATTTCTTTAGGAGGCATAACTGCTGGAAACTTTCTTAGGGGAGTGGATAAATACTAATATTTTGATGATAAACCAATTTTAAAATATTTCTTTTCATGCGCTCACCATTTATATAAATAGTTCTGAAGATAATGTTTTAAGAAATATATTACCTAATTTTTCAAAATATTTCAGATATTAGGATAATAAAATAGAATAATTAATTAAATTTTTTATCTATAATCATTATCATAAAGTATAAAAGGGGAAAATATGGGAAAAAAAATGGATCTTACTCAGATAAAAGGATTGGGAGAGCGTATGGCCCAAAAAATAGTCCAGCAGCTGGGTGGTGAACAGGAACTTGAAATTGCAGTAAAAAATTTTGAAGTTGATCGTATCTCAAGTATAGAGGGAATAAGTCAACGAAAAGCCGTGGAAATAATAAACAATCTCTCAGGAAATCCTACAGAAAACTTTTTAAAAACTGAACGTGCTTTGCAAATATACGAGGAAATTTTAGAAAAAATATTAAGTTATGCTCACACTTCCCATGCTAAAAATAAAATATTGTTGCTTTCCCCATCAAAAGATACATCACGCATAAAAAATTCCATTGAATTTGTTATGGGAGCCAAAAAAAGTGTTTCATCACTCCCCATACCTTATGTAAGAACGTTACTTAATAATTTAAGCTTGCCTAAAAAAATTAAGCCAGACTATGATCCATCTATTGCTATTCTTGTTGAAAATGGGGAGGATTACGCATATTTAATTGATTTAGGCCTTAACCGATATTTTCCAATTATAAGTGCTCAGGAAACCGGCGAAATACATGAATATGAATTTGTCATTTATGTTTATTCCAGCGGCGAGCTAGTTTTGGATGATGACAGTAACATAATTATGGTCAGTAAAGATTCAGAAGTTTTAGAGATTGTTCCAGAATCTGTATTAAACTACTTCACCCATAATAAAAATATTTTAACACAAGTTTTGGAGCTTAGGAATCTTCTTAAAAAAGAAACTGTTCTGGAAGAAGTTGTTGAAATATTAAATGAATTGGAAGATCTGAAAGTGGAGGATGTTGATTTTGATAAGATCGTTAACTCTGCTAAGAAAGGGGCTGATGAAGAAATAAAATCTTCGGTTAAAAATGTAGATCTTAAAGGAGATGAAGTGTTGGCTCTTTTAAATCAAGGGATGACTATTAAAATAGAGAAAATCTTTGATGAAGTTATCAGTAAAGCACGTTCCACTATAAAAGCAAATACTGGTATTGAATTTGATCCATTTATGAGAACTTATCCTCTGGAAATTGATGAAATTGAACTGGAAAGAGTAAAAAAACAAGCCATATCTAAAAAACAGATTGAAATATTTGATAAAAAAGTAAAAGCAGCTAAAAGACTTTCACAAATTCAGAAAAAAGTAGATGAAGAAATCAAAGACGCACTGGAATTTGACTATCAATTTGCACTGGGATGTTTTGCTCATTACTACAATTTGCAATCCCCGGAAATTGGAGAAGACTTCTATTTGGAAGGAGCATTGCATCTAAATTTAGCTAATTCGGATGAAATTAGTGAACTGGAACGTTCAGAACACATTCAACGAGTTGATTATGCTTTATTTTATCCAGAAAATGTGGCATTATTAACTGGGGCCAACAGTGGAGGTAAAACTACCTTGTTAGAGACATTGGCTCAGATATCTATAATGTCTCAAATGGGTTTGCCAGTGAGCGCCAAAAAATCTAGAGTGAAACTTTTAGATGAAATATACTTCTTCTCAAAGCAAAGATCTTTGGATGCAGGAGCATTTGAATCATTTTTAAGAACATTCATGCCTATAGTAACCACCAGTAACCAAAAACTTATTTTACTGGATGAACTAGAAGCAATTACTGAATTGGAGGCCGCGGTAAAGATTATATCAAGTTTTATAGAAATGATTAATGATTCTGATTCTTTTGGAGTTATTGTCACCCATATGGCCCGAGAAATTATTAAATATTCTCCTGTGAGAGTTGATGGAATTGAAGCCAAAGGACTGGATGATAATTATAATCTCATAGTTGATAGAACTCCTAAAATGAATTATTTAGCACGTAGTACTCCTGAATTAATATTAAAAATGATATACGAAAGATCTGATGGAAAATTAAAGGAGATATATGGTAAAATACTAGAGAAATTTTAATAAATTTTTTTAAAAAGAGTTCTATAAAATGTTATATTCCAATATTTATTATTTAAATAAATGTTTTAATCTAGCGTAAAATGATTCTTTTACAATGGATTCTTCTTCAATTACAGAGAAATCATAATGCATAAAATAATTTTGAGAATCAATTAATTCATCCCCTCTACTGATTTTTTCATAGTCTCCTTTATCATTAATTTTTCTTGCTTTGACATTGTCCTTAAGCTGTATATTTAGCATGTGCATAATTTTTTTCTTTAAAATTGGATTTTCAATAGGGAAAGCGACTTCAACCCTTTTTTCAGTATTTCTAACCATTAAGTCTGCACTAGATAAATATATGGAAGTATTTTCACCCGTACCAAAACAATAAATCCTTGAATGTTCCAAAAATCGGCCTATAATACTAATAATTTCAATATTTTCAGTCTTACCAGCTAATCCTGGAATTAAGCAACAAATACCTCTGACTATTAATTTAATTTTTACACCGGCTTTGGATGCTTTATTTAACATGTCAATTAATTCTCTATCTGAGAAAGAATTCATTTTCATGATGATATTGGCTGGAAGATTATTATTCGCCTTTTCAATTTCCTTATTGATTTTTTCAATTAATTGAGGTTTGAATCCAAAAGGTGCAACTAATAGCTGTTCATAATCATCATTTAAATTAGATATGGCCATGTTTTTAAAGAATAACATGGCATCTTCCCCTATAACTGGATTTATTGTAATAAAACTTAAATCAGTGTATAATTTACAGGTCCTTTCATTATAATTACCAGTTCCCATTTGAGTAATATATTGGATATTATTTCTATCTTTCCGGGTAATCAAACAAACTTTTGAATGTACTTTATACTCTTCAAAGCCGTACAAAATCGTACAGCCTGCTTCTTCTAACAGGACAGCATAATGGATATTATTCTCTTCATCAAATCTAGCTCTGAGTTCAATTAACACCGTTACATCCTTTCCATTTTCACATGCTTCTAATAAATATTTTATTATGGATGAAGACCTTGCCAATCTATAAATAGTAATTTTAATTGATAACACATTATCATCATTAGCTGCCTCTTTTAATAATCTTAAAAAAGGTTCTATAGAATCAAATGGATAAAAAAGTAGAAAATCCCTCTTTTTTAACTGAGGAATAATGTTTCCTTCATTTACATTTTTTGGGATTTTAGGATAAAATGGATTAAAAGAAAGTTTATGAAATAGTAATTCATTTATATCTTTAATATGGTCATATAATTCAAATACAAAGGTCATGTCTAAAGGGGTATTGGAGAGCTGTACTTGATTTTTTCGAATATTTAACTGATCACATAAAAAATTTATTAATCTTGAGTCTGAATATTTGTATAATTCTAATCTTATCGGTGCTAGACGAGTTCTTTTCTTTAAAATTTTTTTCATATATCCCTTATAATCTTCATCTTCATCTATTTGAGAGTCAGATAACCCGATATCTGCATTTCTTGTAACCGAAACTATGGTTTTGAATTCTACTTTATAATTTGAAAAAATTTCATCAGCATATTCAAGTAGTATTTTTTCCATTAAAATAAAACGCACTTCATCATGGGGAGAATAAATAATCTTGGGTAAAGAGAAGGGGACAGGAATAAGTCCATATAACGTTTTTCTTTTATTTTTCATTATTAACATTACATTTAAGGATTTGTTTAATAAATGAGGAAAAGGGTGGTGAATATCAATAATTTGAGGAGATAAAAGTGGAAGAATGCAATTAAAGAAATATTTATTAATGAATTTAATTTCTTTTTCAGTTAAATCATCAAAATCCAGATCATGGATACCTTCATCTTTTAAATGATAATTGAGAGATCTAAATACATCATCTCTACGTTTATATAGGGATATGGTTCTATCAAAAATAGCATTTAATTGATCCTGCGCATTCAAGCCCGTTTTATTGTCCACATAATCCTTATCAATAAGGGATAAATCATATAAGCTCCCACATCTGACCATATAAAATTCATCTAAGTTGCTAGTAAAAATAGATATGAATTTTAAACGATCTAGTAGAGGAACAGAAACATCCTCTGCTTCTTCTAAAACACGATCATTGAATTTTAACCAGGACAATTCACGGTTTTGGGTAAAACTATAATCCCATTTAGACATTTTGGTACCTATTTAATATTTTTTTAAATAAATAGCCTTCTCTAACACTATTTTTACTGGTTTGTATTTCTTCACACCCAAAATAAGAAGTTATTGATTCAAGTATTAGTAAAGCTGGGACTAATGAATGAATTCTAGATGGTTTAACATGTAATATTTTGTAATAAGTATGTTTATCATTATGATCCAATTCTTTTTTCAGCTTTTTTAATAATTTAACATCTATTAAATCAGCTTTCTTCTTCTGTAAATTTAAGTCCAGTAATATTTTTTCGATTGTACGAATACTTCCCCCTACACCACACATAAAAGGAATTTTTTCTTCATTATTAATACCAATTATCTTTAATTCAGAGTTTGTTCTCTCTTTAATCAAATTAGATTCTATTTTATCAGGTATCATATCCGAAACATACTCATTATACATTTTTAAAGAACCAACAGGAATACTATACTTTTCTTTTATTATTTTATTCTTAAAAAGTACAATTTCAACACTGCCCCCACCTAAATCAATTAAAATCCCATTATCTTTTTTGATGGTGGAAAAAGATCCGAAAAAGCTTAATTCCCCCTCTTCTTCACCAGATAATAAATCAATTTCTATATCTACTTTATCTTTAATAATCTCAATAACATCATCACTGTTTTCAATATTCCTCAATACAGCTGTAGAAAAGAAACTGGAATTATTTATTTTTAGGTACTCTAAATCTTTTTTGATTTTTTTAAGAAATTTTACTAATTTTTCAATGCCTTTACTTGTTAATTTCCCATTCTTTATGAAAAATACTAAACCTAAATTTTCTTTCTTTGAAAAAACCAAGTTTATTTCATTATGTTTACAATTATAAACATTTAATCTAACTGTGTTTGAGCCAATATCTACGATTCCATATAACATGAGCAGGACCCCATTTATGGATTATTAAATAATATATTATTATTATTATTATTAAGTATCCACAACAGACTAGGCAACCCCTTTAATCATCAAATTCATAACTGTATAACTATTTAGATATTATTGACCAATAAATGTTAGTATTATGATAAAAAAATTATAGAACTTTTTAGCTAACTAAAAAAATATAACATTATTAAAATATCAGAATCTGCACAAGGTGAAGTGGGTGAATTTAAGATAAATAAACCAGTTAAGTTTGGATTTTTACAGATAATATTATGAGTTCCTCGCTGATAATACAGATACCCCATGAAAATAATTAAAGTGATTAAATGAATTCCTGGCAAGATGATTTAAAAGTAGATCCGGTACCTTACCTTATCTCTTCTGGTAATGAAGCTATAAAATATTTTACATTGCGTGATCTTTTAGATAGGAATGTGGAATCTATTAAATTATTGTGGGAACTACCTACCGTAAAAAAAATCTTGAAAAAACAAAAAAGTGATGGATCCTGGAACTATCCTTCTGTTGTCAGTATACCTCAGGTAGATTATACTCAATATCAGACTTATCTTATTTTAAGTGAACTGGTTGAAAAGTATGGGTTTAACAAAGAGCATGAATCCATAAAAAATGCTGCAGAGTTTCTTTTCCAGTTCCAAACTGATGAAGGTGATTTTCGGGGAATCTATGCTAATCAATATTCCACCAGCTATTCCCCGGCCATTATGGAAATTTTAATAAAAACAGGGTATGGTGAGGATCAACGGATACTTAAAGGATTTGAATGGTTACTATCTATCCGACAAGATGATGGAGCCTGGGCTTTGCCCTTTAGAACTGTGGGAAAAAATTTAGGAGATTCTTACCAGAGCTGCGAAGTTATTCAACCAGATAGATCAAAACCATTTTCCCATGTAGTTACAGGGATGGTGCTTCGAGCCTTTGCCGCCCATCATCAATATCGAAAATCTCATGAAGCCAAAAAGGCAGGTGCGCTATTAATCTCTCGTTTTTTTATGAATGATAAATATCCTGACCGAAGAAGTAAGGATTTCTGGGAAAGGGTGACTTTCCCATTTTTATATACTAACATCATCTCTGCACTGGATTCCTTGTATTATTTAGGTTTTAATAAAAATAATCCCGAGATTATAATGGCACTGGAATTTTTAAGACAAAAGCAAAATGAAGCTGGTGACTTTGATTTAAAAATTACCCGTGGAAGTGATAAAGATTTAAATTACTGGATCAGTATAGCTATTTGCAGGTTGTTTAAGAGATATTTAACACCATCCACAAGGTAGTACCTGTAAAAGTAATGCAAATAAAAATCAAGACCGTTTTTTAGTTTATTAATCAAAATAGTAGTCTTATTAAAAATTTAGAAAATTAGAAACTTATCATATCTAGAATATTATATGTATGTTGCCGGCGTACTAATGCTATCTGGTTAGTTTTTGATACATAAGATACCTGAATTATAATTTATAAATAACATAATAGAGATTATCATATAATATTATACATATATGAGTGGTATATTATGAAAAAGGTATATTGTTTGACGTTATTTTTGATAGAAATTTTTTTATTAGTACTTATGCCCATAAAAACTGTAGAAGGTGCCCCTGCAGGAGAAAAAACTTATAATGGTACTGGAAAATTGGTCTCCACCTATGAAGATGGAAAACTCTATCACTAAGGCTCTCTTTACGTGGTAGAATTATATGGCAATTATAAACAAATGGGTAGACAGTACTGTGCTCTGCGTAAAGATCTCTTGGATGATATTTACAATCAAATGATTAGAAATAAAGTATTATATCTGCTGATGGAGATTTAAACCGTCGTGAAGAGGAAATAAAGGAATTTTATGCAGCATATCCTAATTATAATGAAATGATGATAGGAATTTCCGAAACATCAGGTCTTGGTGATAAAGCATATATAACTTGCAGCATAATTCAACTATTTCATATTCTATCATCTGATTCTTATTCTCAAGGCCCGTGCTCATTCAATGCTGTGTGGGGACCTTATACTTCAAATTCACAGTTAATAGCCGGGCGTAATTTTGATTTAAGTAAAGTTATGAACAACTAACAGAAATTGTGGTTTATAACCCGGACGATGGAAGTATACTTGTCGCCAATATAGATTATGTGGGATCTATATACTCAACATCAGGTATAAACAGAGAAGGACTATTTCTTAAAAAAAATGATGGTGATGTGGCTTATGAACGGCTTCAAGCACAGAATAAAACATCTAATGTTACAAACAGTTCTAAAAAAATCGATACTTACTTAGAACTTTTCCAGTTAGTACAAAAATCAGCTAACACCACAGAATTGGATAAAAATTTTGCCAATGCCACCACCACTATTGGATGCATCATCAACGTTGCAGATAAGACAGGAGCCTATTCTTATGAATGGATCCCCGGAAAATATCAAAAAAACCCCCCTCATGAATATGGAATTCTAGTTGCAACAAATGAATTTATAGATCCATCCTGGGGACTCGAAATAACCACTCCTGGAAGTTCTAGTGATACTGGCCAGAGTATTCTAAGAATAATAAATTTATTTTTGATGAATAATAAGTATAAAGAAAGTATCACACCAGATGTTATGATGCAAATTATTAGCACACCAATTTCAGATGGTGGGCCCTTCTTCCCTACATACACCAGTTACCAGATGGTAGTAGTGCCAGAAAATCTTACAATATGGTTTAAGGTTACAAATTATTTAATGAACCGAAGTGGACCTTAAAAATCATTTCGATGTGTAATTATAGATTATATAAAAAAAATAATACTTTAGAAAAATTTGATTTTGCCCGCAAACTAACTCGTCTGGTTCATAGGTAGATAACCCTTCCCTCCCCGAGCAACCCTCGAAGCAGGCAGTCTGTCCAATGCTGGGTTTCTTCTATTCATACTGGGCTATCGCCCTGTCTTAAAAGGACCATAGGCATCGGTCGTAAAGATATGACATTAATATATTGATTAATACAGTATTTAACTTTTGTTTTTAAATTAAAAAATTGATATTTATATCAATTAAATGAAAATGATAAAAAATTGATTCTAATTCTAAAGATAAAAATAAGTAATATATCTAATTAAAGAGAATTGGGTGAATAAAAATATTCACCCAATAAAAAAGGGGGGTGAAAGTAAATAAAGTTATTACGGGAGTGTAATAAATCTAGTGTAAATGTAATGATAAGGATGGCCGACGACGCCAAAGGATTCCCATAGGAACACCCACAGTACAACCAAAAACGCAGGCGGACTTTACTTCTGGGATCGAAACGAGACCAGGTGTAACCCCACCGCTATGGTCGCCGAACCAAAATAATCGAACAAACAAAACGACTAAATAAACTTATGAAAAAAATCCATGCACAATACTTCACCCAAACTGAATACACCTAACCAAAACACCAAGAAATGAAAAGAAAATCCCATTTAACCTGATCATAAAAATTATAAAAGACCACCAATTATACGCGAATAACACAAAAAATGTTAAACACAATTGAAATCATACAAGCGGACGTTGGAAGCAGCGGACTGAACAACT
>JAUXXK010000108.1 GCA_030681145.1 Methanobacteriaceae archaeon
AGAAAACCAGAGATGGGAATTAGGTGATTTTCTTCCTGCTGCTAAGGGACGTTATAATGATCTCCTGAAAAAAGCCAAAATAGTGGCAGAGTCCTGGAAAAACCAGGAAGATTTTATGAATCTTAAATCCATTGAAGCTAATTCAAAAAATGCATTTAATCAGTCCCAAATTGAACAGTGGGCCGTTAATATTAATGTTCATTATACTAATTGGGCCAATTTCTCAGTGGAGGATTTCAAACCAGTAGTAAATTCTTTTAATGATTTATTTAGAGTTTTCCAGTGCGATAAATGTGGAGGCGTTTTGCATTTGAGTAAAAATGGGCAGGATTTAGAGGCCGTTCGATGCAATTGTGGTGGAGTTAATTGGAATTTAGTTAAGAATAAATAATTTTTTTGGGTGTTGAAATGGATTTGGATAAACTAAAATCAGAAATTATAAAATATCAAAAAGACTTCGAAGATGAATTTAATGAATCAAAAAAAGATTTTAATGAATTTTTAAGATTATATCCCTTTAAAGAGAACCCTGAGAAAATAGATTCTCTCACAAAAGATGATATTTTTAAAAAAGGTCATTCTTCATTTTTGTATTATATTGAATTTAAATTAAAGGATTTTGGAAGAATAAGATTAGGTAGTGCTAAATATGCATATAATGCAAGAAATCAAATTGATGATTTAAAAATACTTCTAAAAATTGCTGTAGAAGATTCACTACCCATATCTAAGAAATTAGATGCTCCTTGGGACAAAATACCCTATTGGAAAGGAGACCGGCAAATTGCAAAAAAAATTATTTACTGTTACAATCCGAATAAAGTAATGCCCATATACAATACTGCTCATTTAGAACACTTTGCTTATTTATTTAATGAAAATTACGATTCACAAGCTAATAAATACAAAAAACATTATGATGACTTAACATTAGGTGAAAAATTTGAATATTTAAATGAAATAATTCTAGAATTTAAAAAAGAAAATATTCCCCTAGAAATAGATAATGTTGCTTTTATGCATTTTTTATATAAATTTTATCCTCCAGGAAGTTCGATTCAAATTGAATCATTCTTAAAATATGTTTTTAAATATTATAATGGTTTAAAAGAACAGAAAAAACCAGTTGCAAATAGTAAAGCATCTAAAGTATTCAGAAACTTTGCTGATGATTTAAAAAATTATTCTGAACATATTTTAGAAAAACCAAAGAATGTTTTAAGTTCTAAAGCAATATACCATACAGGAGGAACTTGGGTTAATTCACCATATGTATGGCTAGATGACTTAGAACTTAGAAATAACAAATTTAATGCGCCTCCATTTTTTGTACGTTACTCGTTTGAAAGTGAAAGGCGAACTGTGCATCTTATGTTAAAAGTTAATTGGAGTTATGCTAAGCATTATTTAGAGGATATTAAAGGGAAATTTGATGAAGAAGATAGAAACAATTACTTCAAATCAAAATCAGAAGAACTTAGAAAAAAATTAATACGAGCAGGAAAACTCCCTGAAGATAGTTACAATTATTCTAATCCCTCAATTATATACTCCAAAAGCTATGAAAAAAATAATTTACCATCTGAAGAGGAGCTTAAATCTGATTTAATTAAAATATTAAATTTATATGGTGATTTAGTTGAATTAGATAGTTCTGAGACCCTAAGCCAATTTCTAGAAATTATTCTCAAAAATTACAATAAAAAAAGAGAAGAAAAAGTTTCAGATGAAGAAAAAGCATCAATTAGAGATTTTTTAGCCACAAAACTCCCTGAAAAGTTATCTGAGATAACTCAAAGTAAATATAAAACATTTAGTAGTGCCTGGGATAAATGGCAGTATTGTCCCTATGTTGCTCTGATGAATGAAGAGATCACTATTAAACACACTGAAGGATATTTTGTTAATTATATGTTTAGAGAAGACATGAGTGGTGTTTATCTTGCATTAAGGCAAGGAATTAATGACATACATCAATCCAATTATAAAGAAAAATTGATTGCTAAATCAGAAGGATATAGACAAACTCAATCAGATAATGAAATATCAAAATTTTCAGAAGAAATAGATCTTAAATCAGCTGAAGGTGCATATTCAGAGTTTTATGAAGCGGGAAATATCTATGCTAAATTTTATCCTGCAGATAATTTACCTTCTGAGGAAGAAATGATTATAGATCTTGAAAAGATGCTGGAAATCTATGATTATTTAAGTGAAATTATAACTATTGAATATCCTTCATTCAACGAGTATTTAAAAGACAAGAACTTCTTATACACTCC
>JAUXXK010000125.1 GCA_030681145.1 Methanobacteriaceae archaeon
TTAACATGATTTAATTAAAATATTGGCCATTATATGCCAGATTATTATATATTATTATTTATTTTCTATTAAATTCTTCTCGGGCCATGACACCAATTAATCCCATTTTGGAGGCTACTTTTATCAGTACACCAAATGAAGACATGAAAAGACCCAGTAACCAGTATTGGGGAGCTACGAATAATATTAAGAATCCAGCCAGCCATATGGTCCAGGCTATACCTGAGACACCTGCAATTCCATTCCATACGGCAACAGGAAGTCCACGGGATTTTTTACAAATTGCATAAAAGAGCAATCCTCCACCAGCAATGGCACCACCAGTAAATCCACTTAAGAATACACCGTAAGCAATCAAAATGACCGCAATGAAATTGGGTGCGGTGGACATTATTTCCATGTTCATATTAAAGGGGACTGGTATTGAAGGAACCTTTTTACCGGTTTTTCTCATTTCACGACTCATCAATATCTCTGAAATTGCCATAATCTCAGCTAATTCAACTACCAGACCAGGCAGTATTAGTGCTTCTGCCAGATCAGTTCCCACCGATGCTACAATAACTAGCATAGCAAGACCCACTAGGTCTGTGAGTATAAGGGCACTTAAATCATTTTTTTGGGATGATATGGCCAGAAGAGCTATAAAACCGGAAATTAATCCGACATAAAGTGCTGGAAGAAATAAAGAAACTGTGAATTCCGGTACAAGTGTAGGTACTAGTATCATTCTTCTTTCCTCCTCATGGTAAAGTTCAGTGCTACCCATGATGCAATGACAAAGGCCATCATGAGAATAGAGGATTCTAATATTGTATCAAATCCACGAGTATAGTAGAGTATTTCATCTATTAGGCCACCCGGAGATGAATAAATAGAAGTACCATAGTAATTTGTGGTATTTTTCACACCTATTGCTATTGGTGAAAGATAAGCAGTTATCATTCCTAGTTTTTTAGCGTTTTGAGGATACTGGGCTTTTACTATCCCCGGCTCCTCTAAAGGAATTCCTCCCCTATCATATGGCGCCATAGGGTTCATTTGATCTATTTGTTCCTGGGGAGCAGGTCTGGGGTATATTTGCTGGTCGTTTAATCCCATAGGAAGTATTAAACCAATTAGTAACATCAATCCCAGAACAATTGAGAAGAACCTAGGGATTCTTTTGGGATTGGCCAATTCATTCCATATTTGACCTATATCCTTCATAGTTGAGCCCCCATTTCTTCCATTCTAACGATTACTCTAAGTAAAATCATAGTAATAATTGCCGAAGCAGCAATAAAGGTTAAAAGAGCTAAGGTGTGATTGTAGGTCAATAAAATTAAAGAAAGTCCTATGGTCGGGATTTCTGTATTTAATGTCCTGATAATGGGATCTTTAACACCGGGTCCTGCCACGGTGGCCAGAGTTCCTCCCACCAGTAAGATGCATCCTGTATAGAACCATATTTGTGTTTCAATCAAGTTCATCTCCCTCCAGGGATCTCTTTTTTTGTCTTGTTTCGTTTAATTTAATTATAGCCATTAGAAAAATAATGGTGACAATGGGATCAAATATAGAAGCAGCCATAGCAACATCAAGATATTTGGCAGCCACTACTGTAGCAATAAAACCTCCTTGGAGTAAAGTAAACATGATTACTTTATCTAGGGGTTTTGGTAGAACAACCACTCCGATTGCTCCAATTAACATTACCACAGCGGCTATACTTGTTATATTTATGA
>JAUXXK010000316.1 GCA_030681145.1 Methanobacteriaceae archaeon
CCCTTTTTAACATTTTTAAAATCTGATATTTTAATTTCTAAATTTACCATATCTTCCAAATCATTAGGCTTTGTATTGTTAGGATTAATATCAACAATTTTCACAGACCCTATTAACTCCTCCAAAGAAATTTTGTCAATCTTTCGTCCAGAAGAATAAAAATGGTAGGGTGCATCAATATGTGTACCGGCATGCAACCCAGTTTTTAATAATGATAGACTAAAACCATGTTCTTGATTATTGAATTTTTCTTCCAGAAAAAAATCAGGATCTTGAGGAAAGATGGGCATATCATTTGTTAATGGTTGACTTAAATCCACAATTTTCAAATTAAAACCTCTAATTTTATTATTTTGCAAAATTAATTATTTAAAAAATTAATAAGAATATTAAAGCGAATATTGTGTCAAAGTACCGGATATTCTAGATTTTGATCTATCCCAGCTTCTTATTATCCCGAAAGAATTTACAGTATTGGTAGTGTCCGCGGTTACCCATCCTTTACCTTTAATCCATATTTGAGCCCAAACATGTGTGTAAGTATTTCCACTAACAATGAATTTGCAGGTTCCTCTGACATATCGTGCTGGAAGACCGGCGCTCCTAGCCATAGCCACAACCAGATGTGACTGATCAGCACAATTACCTTTTCTATATAATAATGTTTTTACCGCTCCATACTTTGTTCGATAATAGAATGAATAATTTATAGTATCTCTTATCCAGTTAAATATGTTATTTCCTGTTTCATAAGGTTTAGTTTCTCTTAAACTCATGGTTTGATAAACAATATTGGCACTGGTTATTTGGGAATATTTTGTTTCTTTTAAGTATTTCCTCATACGGTATGGTATATACCATGGTGAACTCTTTAATTTTTTATAATAGCTTAATCTTTTTAGATATCTTACATATTTCAATTTTAAAGCATCATATTGGCTTTGAAGATTTTTAAGAGTTCTAATTTTTTTAGTTTTATTTATTTCAACCATTAAATTACGCATTTTTTTTCGGGTTGATTTTATTATTTTATTGTAACTTGTTATTCTTTTATCAACAGTACTAGAAGCAATGACACGCGCGGTATTGGGAATTTGGCTCTTTAAATAGACAGTTGTTGGTAATTTATTGTATTTATTATAATATCTAGTTATTTTGGAGAAAATATAAATCATATTATAATAATCAATGTTTCCATGGGCTGAACTTAAGTAAGGGGGGATTTTTTTATATTTATTAATATAATCTTTTGTTCTTCTGGCCAGACTGGTGTACTGACTTAAAGTATACCTTGTAGAAAATCGATTTACTTT
>JAUXXK010000132.1 GCA_030681145.1 Methanobacteriaceae archaeon
TTGATATAATAAAATTATTTAGTGCTAAAATAAATTTGTATTCTATTATTTATTAAATTAAGAATATGAATTTTAAATTTATAAAAAATCTTTTAACCGTTTATTTTAAGCATATAAATGTTTAATATTTAAAATCAGTCTTATGTTAGTTAGTCTCAAGTTAATACATGAATAGTAATAAAATATTCCTTTTAAAGTGATATAATGAAAATTCTGTTTATTGGAGCAAGATTATACCATAGTGTGGCTGATTATGTCCATGAAAAGGGCATTACTAGTATAATGTCTGAATCAAATCCAGATTCGCCTAATTTAAAATTGCCAGACAAAGTTCATATAGTGCCTCGTGGAATGGAAGCACCGATTGAATTAGCCCTTAAAGAAGATGTTGATGCAGTATTACCTTTAATTGGGATCGACGGACCTCTAATAGATTTGGGTAAAATGAAAGATCAACTGGAAGAAGAATATGGGATTCCTGTTATAGCTTCTAACGAGTTTTCTGCTTCTATTTCATCTAGCAAGAAAAAAACAAAAGAATTTTTCCTAAAAAATAAAATAGAAACTCCTGATTATCAAATAATCAATCAAAAAAATGCATCGGATTTTGATAATACTTCTCAAATTGAAATGGAATACCCCTCAGTTTTAAAGCAAAACCAGGGTCAAGGTGGGGTAGGAATAATAGTTGCTCAAAATAAAAACGATGCCGAAGATTATTTTCAAAAATATGATGAAACAATTGTTGAAAAATATATAAAGGGATATGAAATCTCAGTAGAGGTTTTAAAGTGGCAGGAAAAATCCATACCTCTTGTGGCAGTTTTTAAAGGAGAAACAACTATAGACGGGACACATCCACTGGATAAAATTAAGAATGCTCCTGCAGATATCCCTGGGCTTTCCAATGAACTGGCCCGAGAAATGGCCTTAAAAATAACGAATTTAATGGGATCAGAAGGAAATACTGATGTAGATATGATATTCGAACCTTCTTCTGGTAATTTATATGCCATTGAAATGAATACCCGCCCCAGTGGAACTCGTTATCTTACTGCAGCTAGCTCTGATATCTACCCACTTCATCAAATGGTGGACATGGCCACCGGGGATTGGGATGTTAAAAATGTGGAAAAGAATTTAAAAAAATATTTTGCTATTGAAGTTCCAGTTGGTGTATTCAAAGGCCCAAAGACGGTTCCCTCGTCTCAAATTTTCAATGGTTTTAATTCTTGGGTAGCTCACGGTCCTAAAAACTATGAAAGAGTTACTATTCGCAGTGAAAACAAAAAAGATCTTTATAAAACTGCTAAAAACTTGAAAATAATCATATAATTATCTATAATTATCTTTAAATCTATGAATTAATTAATCCACATTATTTATTAACGAAAAATACATATTAAAAGGTATTATTAATTACCAGAACACGATCAAACATAATCATAAAATATTTAACTTATCTTATTATCAATTAACTTAATAATGAAAAAATTATGTATAATTATTAATCATTTTGTCTTTAATCAATTATTACTAGTTTAAAATTCTTTAAATAAAAAATAAACTCTAATTAATTATTGTAAAAATTTGGTGATGAACCATCAATTTTAAATTATAAGGTGATAACTTGGATATTCTTCAAAATGGATGGGTTTTACTGTTATTTGCCATATTAGGATCCATATTCTTCACAGCATTTATTAAAAAAATTCTCAAAAGCGCGGATATATCTGATAGCCCTATTGTTACAGAACATCGACATAAAGCAGGCACTCCCACTATGGGAGGGATAGGTATGCTTATGGCCGTATTATTTGTGGCCAGTCTGTACTTTAAAAATACCTATCTTATCATTACTTGTTTTGTAATGATGATTGCGGGTTTAGTTGGGTTAATGGATGATTTACTGGGATTAAAAGTCAAAGAACTCCAAAAAATTATAAAAAACGTATCTTCAGCTCCTGTAGAAATTGGACAATTATCACTTAAACCTGGGGAAGAAGCACGTGCTGCCACACCTAAAGCAAAAAGTGATTTAAACGGCCTCTTGAAATCTAATAAAGTTGAAATTATTGGGGAATCTCCTATTAAAAGTGAGGTAAAAGAGAGTGAAAAGATACTGGCCCAGTTTTTTATAGCCCTATTTTTAGTAGTCACTGGCGCAATAACCACCATTGGAGGTTTTTCGCTGGGCCTTTTAGTTATTCCTATTGTGATTGTAGGGATAATTGGGGCTATAAATGCAGTAAATCTTATTGATGGGATGGATGGTCTGGCTGCAGGGATAATGGCCATTGCATCTGCATCTTGCGCTATCTTTTTAAATTTAAATGGTAATTTTGAATCTTCGGTACCATTTATTACTTTGACTGGCATAAGTCTTGGATTTTTAGTGTTTAACAGATATCCTGCCAGTATTTTCATGGGAGACACGGGATCTTTTGCATTGGGTGGTGGATATGCTGCTGCGGTTATGTTAACTGACACGGTTTACTTCGGAGTTCTAGCATTAACTGTCCCAATTATTTCAGTTATTATAAGTTTAATGCACAGGTCTCATATCATAAAACTACCGGTGGAACCTTTACACCATACGTTAAATTACAAAGGGATATCTGAAAAGAAGATAGTTTTAATTTACTGGTTGGTAACTTTACTGGTTTGCGCTTTGGGCCTTTATTTCTATCGATATTTTTAGTATAATCATTTATAATTAATTAAATTAATTTAAGAATTCTAATAATCTTCAGGTAATCAAATGAGCGTTGAGATGGAACAATTCACTCAAAAAACTGATTCTAAAATCACCACATCATATATTGCAAAAAAGGTTCACGGTGAATTATTTGGGCCAGAAAAGATTTTTAAAGGGATATTCAATACTTTAGGTCATTCTAAATCTGGAGATATTGTCATCAGGCACTGGATAAATCCTGAAGGAATAAAAATAGCCTCTAAAAAAGAAGTAGCAGGCATCATCACTCAAGATCCAAGAGATAATGCTATTAAATATGCAGTGAAATATGGAATTTCTATAATAGTGGTCGAAAAAATAGAAATAGCCAATGCTTTTGCCCTAAATTGGACTATAAAAAAATTCGCTCCACAATCACATAGGGTGGTGGTCACGGGCACCAATGGGAAATCAACGACTTCGCACATGATTTTTCATATTCTTCAAACTGCGGGATGGAATGTATACACCAACACGGACTCTAAATCTGAATTTAATTCTCTTATAGACCCCATGGTGCCTAAACAGATATCTGAATATGCATTAAAACTGTCAAAATCTAGAAAAAAACCAGCTAATTCTGGTCTAATCGATGCTCTGGTAATTGAAGTATCAGAGGTTCAGGGATGGTTGGATAAGGTAATGAAAGGTCATGCATTGATTATGACTAATGCCATAAATCCTGAAATTGTAGTAATCACTAATGTGGCCTTGGACCATATTGGACTAATAAATTCTCTGGAAGAATCCTATGAAGAAATATTAGGTTCCGTTAAATCCATAAAATCTGGGGTTGTTGTTTTAAATTCTAATGATGACCTGGTAAAAAAAATGGGATCATATATCGATGGGAAGACTAGACCTTTTTACCATGGTCATGGTTGTAAATTGGAATTTATAGACAATTCTTACAAAGAAATTAACTCTGCGGGTTTAGATAATGTTTCTGGTATTTATTTTAATAAAAAATTGTTAATTGCAATGGAAAAACTTCCTTTTAAAAGTAAACATTTTATAGAAAATACTCTATCAGCAATTTCAGCATGTATATGTCTGGATATCTCTCTGAATCAAATTATAAAAGGTGTTGAATCTTATAATGCCTTAAAAAGAAGATTTTCTGTTATTAATGAGCATCCTACCATAATTGATGATTTTGCCCATAATCCCGATGGAATTAAAGCCACAATTAAAAGTGCAGCTGTTACATCAAAGGGTAAATTATGGGTGGTCTGTTCTATAAGGGGATCTAGAGGTGATGAAATAAATATTATTAATTCTAAGGCCGTTGCGGAATCTTTAATTGAATTAAAATCAGAATATGGTCTTATTATTTCCGGCAGTAGTGATGTTGTGGATAACTTGAATGTAGTAGAAGACCATGAAAAAAAAGTATTTCTGGAAACACTTACCAAATATCAGATTGAGTATATTTTTGAGGAAGAACTTAAAAATGCATTAAAAAAAGTTTTGGAAATATCCAACGATAATGACACTATTTTACTTATAGGTGCACAGGGAATGGATCCAGCATCTGATTTAATCGGTGAAATGATTTAATCAATTAATGGAATTATCCTTAGTTAAATATAATTCTTAAAAAACTTCTTCAATATTTAATTATTAAAATAACTACATTTAAATAAGATTTTATATTAACACTCATTATTGTTATTTAATTTGATATATTCATAAATTAAATGATTACTATATTTTTTATTAAAGATTTAATTATTAAAGATTTAATGAATTAATTTCTATCTAATGGGTCAGATACCTTTTTCTTATAGAATATTAAATTTAAATAATTGAAAATCAGATTAAAAATAATAGTTAGATTATGTATATTATATTGCCGAATAATAAATATGGGTTCAGGCAATTAAAATTTCATTTAATTTGGAAAATATTGGTTTTCCATAAAAATAAATTTTTTAAATTTAGATAGATAAAAACTAAGATTAAATTAATTCAATCATCAGATTAATAAAATTTTATCATCTACAGGTGAATGTTGATGTTCTTAAAAATTAGAAGAGATACTTTAATAATATTGTTACTAGCTTTTATGCTAATTGCATCTGGCCGTGTTATGACTTATATGGCTTATGCATCATCTACTGAAGATAGCCAAGGCGTACCTATATCTGGTATTATAATTAAAGGGAATGACATTGTTCCTATAACTTCTATAAAATCAAATATAGGCGAATCTGGATTTAGGTCAGGAAGTTACATTAAAGGAGATGTTCTGGTAACTTCAAAGAGACAGGTTCCTTTAAATGAGGCCATAGCCAATGCAGAAGATTTTGTGAAAAAGACTACTATTCCAGGTACTAGAGTGACCCCTATTGTGGCTGCGGATGTTAAAGTTGATGTAAATACGGGTATTGTAACAATAAATGTTATTGAAGACTTTTCCACTGTTGTTGTCAAAAACAGTACTCAAGGGGTGTAATTTATGAAAATTTTCAAAATTACCCTTTTTCTAATTATATTGTTAATGATGATGAGCACGGTTTCTGCAACCATGAACGTTATTGTTATCACCGATCCCTCTGGAGTTGATCCTAATGGGGCTTCAGCTGGAAGTATGTCCTTTGCTCAGAACATGTTCCAGTCTACGTTTTTAATGTCTAAAGAAAAACAATTCGTGGTTCTTTCAGGGGGTGAAGGTGCCTCCACGCCTAGGCTAAAAGCAATTGTCGACACAATAGCTCGTCTGGAAAATGGAGCCACTGCTTCCGAAGCTGCAGCAGCAGCAGGCGGTTATCAAGGTATTCGTGTAATGGCCGGAGGGCCCACTATCGGTGCTGCGGTGGGAGGTTCTTTTGATGCTTATGTGATAACAGTGGATCCTGATGGTGTTATAAAAGTTACCCCCTACAAGGGAGGGCTAGCTGTTTTACAGCCTGGACAGAGAGGGGCGATAATACACCTTCGTAACACACAAGGTAACCCACAATATGGTTCTGCAACAGCTGTACGCCGAGAAACAGCTATCAATATTGGAAAAATGATTCGGGATGGATATTCTGCGACAACAATAGTTGGAAAAGTATTTGAAGAAGTAGCCAAGGACGCTGGAGAAAAACATGGGGGTGGGGCTGTAAACTTAAATTCAGGACTCACTACAGGAGACATGTTTACTCCAGAACAGCTTAATGAGACTGGTTATCCCATGGATGAGCCCTATACTAAAATTTGCCCTAATGATGGATGGAGTGTAGGATATCCTTCTGCGGAAAGCTATGATCGATGTCCTATTGATGGAACTCCTTTAAAAGTAGTTTATGCTTATGAAGCACTTGCCAGTGCAATTACCGTTACTCAAACCAGCGTAATAGTCTCGGTTTATGGAAGTGACGAAACAGGAATTTTGGAAACAACTAAAGAGATTGTAAAAGCATCGGTTAGGAAAAATGGATATAATGCAAATACTTTATCTGCAGCTATTAACAGAGCCGTTGACAATGGTATTTTGGTCGGAGTAAACCGTGTGGAACCTAAAGATATAAATGTTAAGCCTGCTTCCAAGGCAGTAGGAGTATATTTCACGCCATTACCTAATGGGAGAACTTCTCCTCCATGGAATTTACCGGTTGGGTCAGGAATACTGGATATTTTGGGTAATATGCAGACGGCCATAGGTTTTGTCTTAGTTTTGCTGGTACTATTTAGAAGCACGTTGATAACTTCATTTAGAAAAAGATAAGTTAATTACTGAAATTGAATGGCCGGGCTTAGATATATTATAGTATAATTAGAATAATCGAATAATCTGGCTTAGATTTATTATTGTATAATGGGCTATGGTTATTCATTTAAAAAAATAATATTTCATGATATTTAAGGAGAAAAAAATGTCTTTAATTCTTTTAAGAGCGGATAATAATGGAAAATTACTAAATTCACTTGCGGATATTGAGAGACACGCTGGATTAAAAATAAAGGGTAAACCTCGTTTAGTGGAAAATGAATTTGCTGATAAAATGGCTCAAGATATTTTAAAGAAAAAATTAAAAAAGAAGTCATTAGTCTCAGCAGTGGTAAAGGTTCAGGAAGATGCTACTAAAAGCATTTTGCAGGTTAAAAAGATTCATCCTCCTGCTCATCTTATAATAGTTAGTGATGAATATCCTGAATTTGAAACCCTTAAAACTGAAATGAGTAAAGCACCGGTATTAAAAGGTTATTATTCACATAAATCAAATAAATCTAAAAAATAACTTTTTTTTACAGATTTTAATTAAATAGAAAAAATAATTTATTATTTATTATTATATACCTTTATTTTAATTCTTTTTTGATTTTATTATGGTTATTGCAAAAACAGCAGCTCCAAAACCGTTATCTATATTTACTACAGCAATACCTGGAGCACATGACTGCAACATAGCATTAAGGGCTGTGAAACCTCCACTACCAACACCATATCCTATGGAAGTTGGTACGCCCACCACCGGAATATCTACCAAGCCAGCAACTACTGATGGTAATGCTCCTTCCATACCTGCTACTACTAATATTACTTCAACTTCTTTTTCTAGCATTTTTCGTACATGGGAAAATAGTCGATGTATTCCGGCCACTCCAACATCGTAAGAATGTAATACTTCGCAGCCAGACTCTTCTGCAACTATCCTAGCCTCTTCTGCAACGGGAATATCAGATGTTCCGGCAGTTATTATGCCAATATTACCTATTTTTTCTACTTCTTCTTTTTTTACCATCAAAATCCGTGCTTTTTTATGGTAATTCACTTTTAATCCTTTATCTTTAAGGAATAATAAATCCTTTTCAATGGAATCATATCTTTCGGGATTCAATCTTGTTACCAT
>JAUXXK010000142.1 GCA_030681145.1 Methanobacteriaceae archaeon
ACAGTGTAATATGTTAGAGCAAAATTAGTGGTTAGTAACACAGGAGAATTTTCATCAAGTTCACCGAACTCATATAATCCAGCGTCAACAGCTTGTGGCTTCCTTGGATCCGTGTAAAGGCTTTGTCTTAATGTTAAAACAGGTATAAGTTCCCATATATCAGTACCATTTAATATAAGGATATCTGCATATTTATTAAGTAATGTAGAAGCAATAGTGGCCTCTTTAATGCTTTTGGTCACATCATCTTCATCATTGTTTAATCTCAAAAGAGCAGGGATTCCCAAAATGGGGAAGCGGAAATCTTCATCTTTTTCCTCAACAGCCAATCTTCTGATCATGACAAAATTATCTAATGTATCTCCAATGGCGTCTCCCACAAATGTACCTGGATCCAGAACTATATCCTTCAGTCCTTTGGCCCTTAAAGTGTGAGAAAGTTCCTTCATCTTTTCCAGATCACCAGGAACAAACAAAGTCACAGGACACTGATATTCTAATGCTAAATTAGCCATATCTTCCATGTTATTCTCAGTCACCCCATAAATAAGTGGATTTTGATCCCCTACTATTTCCAAAGCTTTTTTCATGGCCGATGGATCAAATGAACATAATAATAATGGATATTTAGAATTTTTAAGTTTCGAAGCAGCTGCAGCAAATTTTTCTGCATCTCCAGATTTATTTCTAAGAGCTATGGCATCTAAAGTTAAAAATTCCCCCGTTCTCTCAAATTGAGTATCTTCAATAGTTTTAACACGTATTTCCAGTTCTTTTTCATCCATTTCATCGTTTACATCGATAACCAGCGCAGTAGGGTTGTAGTATGTAAGTTCATATCGGTAAAGTACTTCATCTCCACCTATAGTTACTGCCTTATCTCCTTTACCTATTATAATCTCTTTAACTGCAGGAGCTAGTAATTTTTCCAGTGTTTCCATTTGATCTGCTTCTAATTCCGTGCATAATCCCAAATCAATCTCTTTTTCAGATAATTTAGTGGCAAATGCCATGCAGGAAGCTTCCCCGCATTTTTCACAGTTGGTTTTGGGTAATAATCGGTAAATATCCATTGCTGTAACATTCAATTTAAAACCTCCTTTATTTAATGTGAGCTTTTAGCCCTCCAGTTGAGTTATCCAATCATTAATGTTAGGGAGTTCCGTGGCCATATAATCTTTTACAAACGTTTCACCAATTTCCCTTAAGAGTTTTACAGAAGTTGGGTGGAGCATCATGAAAATATCGACTCCATTAAGCATCATAGTAAGTCCTGTGACAATTTCCCATATTGGTCCCCGATAATCAGTTGGCCCCCATTCCTCTTTTTTCATCCATGCTTCTCTGGAACCCCAGGCGTTAGTGGTACCTGAAGACATTGGCATCTGTAAATCCGTGTCACCTTTAAGTGCTGCTAGTCTTGTTCTAGTCATTATATCAATGGAAAATTCAATACCATAGCCCAGTGCACATGTAGTTGGATCCATAACAATATCATTATGATTTAAACCCTCTTTTAATAGATATCGGTTAAGCGTTTTCTGCATGTTAACATCAGTAATGGACCATGAAAGAACAGCATGATCATTATCTACCGCGGCCTTTGCAACTTTTTTATAGTCAAGATCCAAATTGGCTGATGCTAAAAGACACCTTTCACCTTGAGCTGCTTCCGCAGCTGCTTCTAATACTAGTGGATCTTTTACAGGATCTCCAGAGGCGCCAATGACCAAGGGAACATCAACAGCCTGTAAAACTTCTTCAACAGCTTGAGCTCCTTCTCTAGGAGATTTATTCATGACTTTAGGACCAGTACCAATTAAATGCATTGTTACCATATTTGCACCGTATTCTTTTACGGCTTTTTTAGCCCATTCTCCAGGATGATCCATTACATCACTGAAATGTTCTCTTATTGGTCGTGGAAGTCCCGGCATGGGTATATCAAAAACATCAAAGGTTACTACAGGAGGGTTTGGTTGTGGTTCTTCAAATCTATAAAGAGCTTGCTGACCCCCCAAATAAACTGACTTTCTGCTGCCTTTTCCAAGTTGAACCTCTGCCACTTTTCCCGGGTAGTCTTGTATAGGTGGTTTAAATTCTTCCATCACCATTGCATCCGCAATAGCTTTTTTCGTTTTTACTGTCTTCTGAACAGCTTGTTGAATAGCTGGCATTAAATATAACTCAAGCTCTTCAAAATCCATTCTGAATTCGTTTATTTCTATAGATTTTGTATTTTCAAGCAGTTTAAGAAGTTGCGTCATTTTATCCATAACCCACATCCCCGTTATCCTTTTATTAGTTCAATATTTTCTTAAAGTAATATAATGAATTTGATTTGATAGTATTTGAATAATTATTGAAATTTTAAAGCTTTTTTCACAATGTTAGCGACTTCTTTAATAGAATCAGAATCATCAGGTAGCTCTATTAAGGATATTCCTTCCCTATCAAATTTAGATATTAAAGGATCTTCATAGATCAATCCACCTAGTTCTAATCCAGTTTCAGTTGCTTTCTGACGAATTAAAGCTTCATCTTCATATTTAATCCGATTTAATACTAAAAATAGTTTTTTAAAGTTGATGTCTAACTCTTTTGCAAGTTCACCAATTCTTTGTGCAGTCAGCATCCCCCTATGTGAAGGGTCTGTTACTACCATCATGACATCCACATTCTGTGTCGTTCTTCGACTTAAATGTTCTAGGCCAGCTTCAGTGTCTATTATAATAATATCATAGTTAAATGAAATTGTTTCGATTATTTTTCGAAGCATATTATTAACCGCACAATAGCAACCACTGCCTTCTGGCCTTCCCATGACCAACAAATCAAAATCAGGCGTTTCAACCACAGATTCCATTATTTTATAGTCCAAAATATCCCATTTATTGGTTCCAGCAGGAATATTACCCGAAGCTGTATCCTTTTTTAATTCTTCTCGCACATCTCCCACTGTTTTATCAACATCAACACCTAATGCTTCAGGAAAATTAGAATCAGGATCTGCATCAATGGCCAAAATATCTTTACCAGTTTTGGCCAATATTTTAACCATTGCAGATGAAAACATTGTTTTTCCAGTTCCGCCCTTGCCACTTACTGCAATTATCAATTATCACACCATCTATCAATATTTATAATTTTAGTATAAAATATTCTAATTATCGAATATAATAATCCATTTAAGGACATGCCAAATAATGAATTAAAAATTCTTTATTTTCTTTTTATTATTACCTTTTCTGCGTAAATTTTAGCGTTTTTGAAGATAATTTTTACCCCACCAGACGCTGGAATGGCAATTTCAGGCACCATAGCCACCGGAGTCATTGATGCTTCCCCATATTCCGCCTCTTCAAATTCATTTTCTACAGGTTCATCAACTTGTTCAACAGGTTCATCAACTTGTGCATTTTTAATTCTATCTATTACTGGGTGTTCTCTTTCGTAAATGAATTTTTTAATTTCATTAATGCTGTTGACATCTTCTTCCGTTGGTATTTTATCTTGAAGTTCTTCAGGTATAAATTCTAAGACGGAATCTTTGATTTCTTTAGGCATCCATATAACACGGCCATAACCCCCATCAGCATTTAAAAATTTTGGGGATCTCATATACTCCAAACTTAATCCTGTGAATCCTTCAACTTGTTTTCCGCCAGAACACTGCCCCGCCATAGCAGAAAATGGAATTCCCAGCGGAGTTTCTCCCTTAAAATCACGGTTTACTATACCAATACCATCAACTTCAGGGATATAAAATGCAACTGCCTCAAAACAACCACAAGATGTATGAGGATGTCCAAAAACACTGTGTATGAAAATTCTTTCCGTAGTTCCTTGAGATTTCTCCAAAATAGCCGCATTTACATTAGAGTATTCTCCTTTTTCAGCGTCAATAACTTTTCCTTTTTCAATTTCAAATATAGGGCCGTCAGGATCTATTTTAGCTGCAGCACGACAATCAAACCAATTTATGGCTCCACAAAGCGCAGTTCTATCAGGTGTGACTACACACATGTGAGAAGGTGCAAAGGATTGGCACATCAAACAACCATAAAAAACATCGACATCTTCATCAGAAAGTTCTCTGGCTCTTTCATCCCTTTTGGTGTATTTTTCTCGAGCCATTTCAATAAATTGGGTCACTTCCTCTTTTTTAGTCATTACTGTGATGGAAATTGATTCAATAATTGGGAATTCTTCTTTAAATAATATAGAAAGTGATTTAGCAAGATGTTCAAATTTAAATCCAGATTCCATGGCCTCCGTGCTGATTCTACACCATATTTGATCTCGCTGGTTTAGATGCATGAATCCTTTCACATAGTTACATAGTTCGTGAACTCTTCTCTCAATTACACTTTCCAGTTCTTTTTCCAGTTTTTCCCCTTGAATATCAATCTTTAGTCCAAAAGGGTAGATTTCACCCTTAACCATTTCACTTATCTCTGGCCCAATTACTGAAACTTTTCCGTCCTCAACATCGCCCGCTACTTGAACCAGTTCCGCGCCTATAGATTTAGGACCAGCAAGTTCTACAAACATGTTTGCCGCCCTTATTCTTTCACCTTCGTACATAGGACTTACTTCAACAGGTATATCTCCAAACATTATATTCCTCCATTAATACTCCTAATAATAAGTCAATTCATCAATTTAAGCTAATTTAATGTTTTATTCATTCTATGAGGATTAATAAAATTAAATTGAAATTTTTATAAAAATTAATCATATTTCATTTTTTCCAAATATTTTAACCATTCATCGTCATTCATATTAGGGAAAGATGCATCTGCATTTGAATGGAAAAATTTGCATATGGTAAGTGTTTTTAGATGAGGGGCAAAGTGTTTTAATGTTGATAATCCCTGTGAAGCTATATAATATATACAACCAATAAACATCACCAGATCGTGCTGACCATCACCATTTACCCCCTTCCAATCAGGGTCTTTAAGCAAGTTTACAATTTCCACCACGCCATAAGACGTGGTTTCAACACCTCGTTCTTTAAATATTTTATAAGCAT
>JAUXXK010000157.1 GCA_030681145.1 Methanobacteriaceae archaeon
CTGGGGCTGGAGGGGCAACGGTTGCCCGTGAATTGGCCCTTGCCGGAATTCCAGTAAAAATTATAGAAAAAGGATTATCAATACGTCCTAAAAAGGCTTTTGAACATTATGATCCTTCTGATGAAGGAATTGATCTGTTAAAAACTTCCTGTGTTGGAGGATCTACTCTTGTGGCAGCTGGAAATGCTGTTAGAACATTGGAAAAAGAATTAAAGGATATGGGAATTGATATATCCTATGAAATTCAAGATTTAGAAAATGATCTTGATGTAGCTCCTTTACCTGATTCTCACTTTGGAAATGGAACTAAAATGCTCATGGAATCTGCTAGATCTCTGGGTCTTCCTGTGCAAAAAATGCCTAAATTTATAAGAAGCAAAGACTGCCAACCTTGTGGAAAATGTTCCTTTGGCTGCCCTCAAAATGCCAAATGGTCAGCTGCAGATTTTGTGGCAGAAGCAGTAGAAGCTGGCGCTGAATTAATTACAAAAACCCAGGTCACTAAACTTATTGTGGAAAATGGCCAGATTAAAGGGATTAATGCATTAAAAAATTCTGATGAAATGGAACTTTTTTCAGAAATTGTTATATTGGCTCCGGGTGCAGTTGAAACTCCACGAATACTTCAAAAAGCAGGTATTGATGCTGGGAAAACTTTTTTCATGGATACTTTCATCACGGTGGGTGGTGTAATGGAGGATGTTCATTTCAAGGAAGAAGTACAGATGAATGCATTGATAAAAATGGATAATTTCATATTATCTCCACATTTTTCAACTTTTTTATCGGATAAATTGAAAGAAAAGGGATTTAAGGATAAAGACATAATGGGGTTCATGGTCAAAATTGGCGATGAACTATCTGGCTATGTGGATTCAGATAATGTGGTTAAAAACAATACCCTTCAAGATGTGAGATTTTTAGCAGAGGGTGCGGCTGTTGCAGGCTCTATTTTAGAAAAAGCTGGAGTTAAACCAGATAGTATTGTTTCAACTCACCCCCGAGGAGCACATCCTGGTGGAACTGCACCTATTGGGGTAGTGGTTGATAAAAATTTAGAAACTCATATCAATGGCCTTTATGTGGCGGATGCAAGTGTTTTACCAATTGCTCCTGGAGGCCCGCCCTTATTGACCATAATGGCTCTTTCTAAAAGACTTGCTAAATACATTATTTCTAAATATTACGAATAATAGCCCCTCTAGGTAGAAAAATAATTCAAATAATAAAAATAGCGTTATTATAATTTTTATCATTTTTTAGATATACAATGACATGTTTTTTTAGTATATAAGTGTTAAATGATTTTTTAACTTAATAAAACATTTATATTATATTATTTTTTATTTTTAACCTATAAAAATTATTTATTCATTTTTTAAACATTATAAATACCTTTTTAATATCCCGTAAGTTTAAATAAAAACATTTATAAAATATTATCAGGTGAATTTAATATTTTTAGTCAATAAATGTTGGTTCTAGATACTTTAAATTTATAAAATACAATTTATTCATGTTTATAATTCTATCAAGGTGAAAAAATGAATCAAAAAACACTAAAAGTATTGGCATGTTTTTTGGGCGTATTAATGGTATTTTCCACAATTTCTTTGGCTTCAGCAGCCAAAATTGAAAATATTTATGGAACTGGTGGAGATATCACTAAAAATAAAAAAGTATATAATAATATTCCCAAAACGACAATTACTAATAATGTAATTGCTAATGCAAAAAAAGGAACTCCAATGGTAACCTTTGGAAGTGGGAATGGTCCTAAAGTAATGATTGTGGCAGGTGTGCATGGAAATGAGTTACCGGCATCAATAGCTGCTATGAAACTAATAAATTATTTAAATAAAAGATCTATTAAAGGAACAGTATATGTGATTCCTTTTGTGGCGCCTTATTCTACTTCCAGATCAACTAGGTTCTGGAAGGGTAAAAATCTTAATAGTGTGGCCAACATAGCGGGGACACCTACCAATAAAATAGTAAGATTGTCTAAAAAACTTAAAATTAAATCTTTAGCAGATTTCCACTCTACCCTACCAGGTGGGGTCCCTGGAAGAAATAGCATACTAGCTACCAAATATCCCAGCTACCAAAGCTATAGAATAGCATCATATATTAGTAAAAAAACTGGTCATGCTTTAATTTATGAGTATAGGGCGGGTGTTTCTTATCCTGGAGCATTAGAGGATGCCTGTAATTTAGCACGAGTGCCAGCAGTAACTTGTGAGGTTAAATCTAGACATGGAAACGTTGATTCCGGCAGTGTAATCAGATCATATAATCAGATGCTGACTTTTTTAAAGTATGAAAAGGTCATCTAATTTTTTTTAGAATTGTTAGTGAAAATAAATAATTAGCTATTGTATCATAGAACGAATTATAATTAGTTTGAAGGCTTAAATTTTATTATTTTTAAATTTAAAGATTTTTTTTTTTTTTAGTTTGAATCAATCTATCCAATTAAATGAATTAGAAAGATTATTCGTTATAATAATTATGAGGAAAATAAAAAAATAGTTTTTAATGAGTTTAACCCATTAAATTTTGCAAATAATTTATGGAATTGTCTATGACATTTCCCTTAACCGTCACAGTGCTTGGAAATATCATATATCTCTTTTCAGTATGTTTATAAATTATTTGGGCCATCATTTTAGTATAATCGTTGATATTGAGAATTTTTCCTTTGACGGTAACAGTAGATGGTGCTTTTTTATTAGTTTTCATGTAGTTATAAATACGATTTGAGGCATCCCTGTACTCTGTTCTATTTAGTGTTCCTGAAAATGTACTTGATGGCACATTACTATTATCTGCCATATTAATGGTGGTGTTAGTGATGGGTAACCCCGCAATATACTGAGAAGATAAATATATCCATTTTGCCCGTGACATACTTGTTTTTTGGCCATTTACAATTTTCTGAGCGTCGCTGGCCAGTATTGATGGGTTGGTTTGATGTCGGGCTACTAAACTGCTGGTTTTGGCAAGATTGCTGGTGCTTAAGTGGTCTTTATTGCTGTAATAAGCATAATAAATTAATCCAGATGCAATTTTACTTACTCTTTGATCCTCTGTACTAGTACCCACTCTTGGTTCAATTAAACCTATTCCTGAGGACTTTAAATAGTTACCCGGTGTGTAAATCCCAGCAAAAAGTGGATTGGAGAAGTTATCATCCCATGAACGACTTTGATAGTTTGTATTGGCCAGATTCAATTTTCCATAATTTATAAAGACAACCCCGTTTAAACCAGAGGCAGCATTTCTCAAATAACCAGTTTTCACTCCTGTAACAATATCATACATAAGCCCCGGACATGAAGCTGCAATATACGCAGCAATTCCATTTGGAGCGCTTTTAATTGACCTAGATGCTTCGCTGGGTGCAGGAGAAACGGGATCGATAATTACGTTGGCTGATCCAGAAACTGCTTTTT
>JAUXXK010000167.1 GCA_030681145.1 Methanobacteriaceae archaeon
GGAGGGAAAATCCATATACTGGACGTCGGGAAAGAGTTATGGATATTATAAAAATGAGAAGTACCAAAACTCCCACCCAGTTTTTAACTTATGATATTGGAGCAAATGGGATAGAAATACAAAATGGAGAAGAATGCTTTGATGATGACGAATCAAAGGAAAATTTTGATATGTGACCATTAAGCCCCTTAAATTTCTATTTTATTTAAAAATTCTATTTTTTTCCATTCAATTGATTAATTAATTAGAATTTAAAGTGAATTAATAAAATCATCTTAATTGCTAATTATCTTAATTGCTAATTAATTGATTCCTGAAAAATTTTCTAAATTATTTTAATTCAAAAAAAGGTCTGGAGACTTATTTAAAATATATAAATATTTAAAAAAAAATTGAAATCGTAACTACTCAGATATATTAGATAGCCCCGTCATTCACAGGCTGTGTGAAAAGTCAAAAGCAAGAAAAATTATCAAAATTGCAAAAATAAATTATAGTCTTTTTGATTTAGCCGACCCCGCTTATTTTTGATTACGACAAGGGGTCAAAATGTGGATAACTTTTTGATTAATATAGTATTTAGTGCTTGTTTTTAATCGAAATATTTCGTATTTTTGTAACGTAAAAATTTGCATATTTTGAATTTGCTTATCACTAATTAAAAGATATATTATGTTATTCTATCAACCTGAAGACAGGAATCAAAACTGGTTATTTAATAGCTGGGAAGAGATGGTTGAGCGGACAAATCCGGTAAGGCTTATTGATTTGTTCATTGATAAAATTGTCCACGATAACCCTGATGATTTTATTCGATATAAAGACAGTAATTATGGTGCACCAGCCTATATGGCATCAACATTTTTGAAATTATATATTTATGGTTGCATAAATTCGATAAATACTTCACGTAAACTTGAAAAAGAGTGTAAAAGGAATATTGAACTAAAATGGTTATTGGGCGATTTACAACCTGCTTACTGGGTAATATCCCAATTTAGAACACATCATAAAGATATGATTGATAAAGTATGGAAAAAATTCAGGAAATTTTTACGAAGTAATGAATATATAGATTTGCAGACAGTTGCCATAGACGGTACAAAATTAAAAGCAAATGCCAAGAAAGAAATGCTTACCCTTGCGGGACTTAAAAGCATGATAGCATCTACGGATAAACAATTGGAAGAATATTTAGAACAATTAAAGCTCAATGATAAATCTGATGATATTTTAGAAGAATATGGAACAGATGTAGATTCCGACAACTTACAAAAACATCTTTTAGAGAAAATATCAAATCTTGAGGAGAAGATTGAAAAATTGACTAACTTTAAATCAAAAATGGAGTTAGCAGGTTTAGCCCGACTCAGTCCCTCAGATGAAGAAGCGAAATTGATGCGTAGTCGTTATGGCTATATACCTGGTTTCAATGGTCAATTTGCAGTAGATTCGAAGCACAAGATGATAGCAGATTTTCAGCTCACCGATGATGAAGCTGACACACATCAGGCAAAACCGATGATTGAATCAATGAAAGAAGCATACGACCAACTGCCAGGTGAAGCATTGACAGACAAAGGATACTATAGTCCGGATGATATAGAATTAATAGAGAAACTTGGCGTAGATATGTATGTTGGTGTACCTTTAGCCCCAAAAGAAGAATCCGGAATTAGTTTTCGTTACGATTTAGAAAGACAATTATATGTTTGTTCGCAGGGTAAAGAGTTACATTTAGTTCAGAAAAATATAAAAAAAAGAAGTTCAATAGTTGATAAGTATCAAGGAACAGGCTGTGATGGTTGTCCTCTTCGTGTAAAATGTACTAAGGCTAAAAAAGGTAGAATAATCTATCGTTATCCAAATCAGGAGTTCCGGGATAAATACAAAGAGAAAATGACAACAGCCATAAGTAAAGCAAAGATGCATTTACGAAAGTGTTTGGTTGAGCATCCTTTTGGAACGATAAAAACATGGATGGGAAAATTTCATTTGCTTTTACGGGGTAAAGAAAAAGGAAGTACGGAGGTCTGTTTATGGGTAACGGCATATAATCTTCGACGATTGATGAACATTGAGAATTTCGATGTTTTGAAGGAGAAAATTGCATCCTATTGTTGGGCATAGTTAAAAAAATGGAATATTTCTGCATACATATAAATAAAAAGGCGTGATATCATGTAATAAGTTGTAAATAGATACTAACAAAATTGAAAAAGGTATAATATAATTTTTAAAAATAAATTATATTATACCTCAATATTAAGGAAATTTTTAAAGCAATTTTTCCCGTTTAGCAAAAAATATAGTTTTAGTATATTTCACACAGCCTGT
>JAUXXK010000169.1 GCA_030681145.1 Methanobacteriaceae archaeon
GGGCCATGGAGGTTTTATATAGTTTACTTCAGCTTTTAAGGGGAACCATGAATGGTCTCCACCAAGAGCCGTTATTGTAACTTGATGACCACGTTCCACCAGGCCATTGGCCAGCTCAAAAATAACCTTGTATCCTCCAGAAGGGCTAGTAGACCATAATGTGAAATTTATATTCATGTTATTACCTTTAAAATGATAAAATAATTATTATCCGTATTCTTTATTTATTTAGTTGATAATTTAGAGATTGCTTATCCTTTTTATTTAGTTTTATTTGATTAATTAGGGTTGTATTATTTAGATTTAATATGATAATTTAGTTATTATAATTTTCACTTAAAAATGGATTGATTATTATATCATTGCTTTTATTTACTTAAAAAAGAATTTATTTTAAAATATAAGAAGAGTTATTAATTTAAATCTTTAATCGAAAACCATCCCATAAACCCTTTATATAACACTTGAACTTTTTACCACTCTTAAGGTGGATTAGGTAGTACCATATATCTGGCCAGAAAACCCTGGTAAAAAAATATAATAAAAATCTCTGATATTCTTTCTTAGTGGAGTTTTTTCTCACAAAAAAGACCCGGTTACGGCTTAAATAATAAAGTTCAAAGCAAGGTTTACTAGAGGCCCCGTGCTTATGCCAGATAATAGATAATGGTTGATAAAAAGATTTATAACCCTGCAGAGTTCCTCTATAAGACCAGTCAGTATCCTCCCAGTACATAAAGAACCTTTCATCCAAAAGACCTATCTTTGTTAGAGTCTCCATTTTAACTAGAACGCAGGATCCTCCCACATAGCCTAACTGAACAGGATTATTGTATTGATTCTCTTCTTCTTTTTTATATCCTCGTTGGAATGTTCTGGCCTTTTTAAGGTTAATGTCTCCGCCACCAGTTATTTGAATAATTTTTTCCGGATAAGAATGGTAAAAATAAGTTTTAGGACCTATAAATCCTATATTTTCATGTTCCTGGGCCATATCTACCATTGGTTGGAGAAAATCTTTATCCACTAAGGTGTCGTTATTTAGAAGAAGGATGTAATCACTTTTTATTATGTCTCTGGCAAATTCCATTCCGCGATTATTTCCACCGGCAAAACCATGATTTGCATTGTTTTTAATTAAAATTAAATTATCTGGTGCAAGGCCAATGTCCTTTAGAAGACTACTATTGTCCTTTAAATTATCTGGTGCAAGGCCAATGTCCTTTAGAATACCTATATTACCCATAAAATTATCTGATTTATCCAGATTAATTGAATAATTCTCTAAATCGTTCTCTTTTAATTCTTGAATATTAATGGCTTTAGTAGCTCTATTTTTAATTATTTTAGAATTCAAATCCTCAAAAATATCATCTTTTCCAGTACAGTATTCTCTTATTTTATCCAGTGAATCATCAGTGGAATGATTATCCACTAGAATCACACTGAAAGGATGATAACTAGTTTGATAAACAGATTCCAAACACTCTAATGTGTCTTTCCAGCCGTTCCAGTTTAATATGATTATAGAAACATGAGGATTCATATTTAGGTTTCCTTATTAAATTAAATATCAACTAATTAAAGATATCTTAGAAATTATTGAGTATTTATACCAACCATACTCTTCAATATATTGATATCCTGTTCATCTATGGCCCGGGTTAAGAAGATACCGACCACATAAACCACTCCACATAAAATAATCATTAAAATCAGTGGAAGTTGGACATATACCAGAACCAGCAGCATTACTATATTAGGGATAATGATCCTCCATAACTCATTAAATATGGTACGCCCCACGCTGTAATTAGTTCTGGAAATGATGTAGGTGAATAAAATCATAATCAAAAACTCTGTAAATACTGTGGAAATACTAGCCCCTATAAAACTTAAAACAGGAATTATAGCCAAATTAATAGCTATATTAACCAATGCCCCTATGCCTGTTATTTTAGTGACGGATAATTGTTTATTAATTGATCCTAAAAGATTGGAGGATAAACCGTTGATAAACATGAAGACTATGGTCCAGATTAATATTTGTAACGCAGCCACAGAGGGTAAATATTCAGCAGTATAAACAAATAAAATAATATCTTGAGCTAACATGGTGGTTCCCACGGCTATGGGGGTACTTAAAATCAGCATATACTTGAAAGACCGTTGGTAGGTTAATTTTAGGGTATCTCCGGAGTGGGTGTAGAACTGACTCATCACCGGGAAAAGGGCTACCATATAAACATTGTAAATGGATAACATAACGAATAACAATTTATATGGTGCATTATACAGGCCCACCGCAGCATCTCCTTGCATAAATGAAAGCATAACCGAATCTATCCAGAAATAAATGGAGGTAAATACTCCTGTAATTCCAAAAGGTATGGCATTAATGATTGTTTCCTTCCAAAAGGCACGGTCAAATTCAAAGGTGAATTTAGTGAACTTCCATGATGTTACAACAATGGAATAAATCAGGGTTATGATACTGGTAGCCAGATAGGCTAAACTTATGGTTATAATGTCTCCACCCATATAGATGGCCAATAATATTCCAATCAGGAGAAAAGAACTGTTAAGTATGTTTCCAATGGTTTGATATTCCATTCGTTCATGACCCTGAAACATGGCATTAAACATGGCTGTAAAAGAGGTTAAAATCATGTAAATTCCAATAATCATGATTACATTCACTGACTGAGGAGGATAATCCTTTACCAGTACTACTAAGTAAAGTAAAATGAATGTAAAAACAGCCAGAAACATCTTAATGAAGGCCACATTCCCCAAGAACTTCGCAGTTTTTTCACGGGCCCTGGCCACTTCTCTGGTGGAATAAGTACTCAACCCTAAATCAGCTAACACACTAAATATTCCTGTAAGTGCCAAAGCCGCGGAAAGAATACCAAATCCAACGGTTCCCAAGTAACGGGCCGTATATAATGTCCAGACAAAAGCCATGATATTGGTAAATAAAGAGGCTATCATTAACAGCCCTGTATTTCGTGCTATTCTACGTGCTACACTCATGAAAAAACCTTGATTATTATAGAAATATGATATTAATATGGATTCTTTTATTCTAATAGATATTTTAAATTATAATTAATATTCCTAAAAATTTAGTATAATTACCGCTACAAAACTTGCTTGCCTAGTTAAAATAGTATAATTATTATTTTCAATTAATTATTATTCTTTTAAACTTAATTAAAACATCTTATTTTAAATATTAAACTAAGTCTTTGATTACTTGAGATTACATAAATATTTAATCCCAAACGTCTTTTATAAATGAATTTTAATGATCTTTTATTATATATTATATTAATGAAAATAATTGACCATATAAACATAATATTTATTCAAGATAAACATAAACCATTATTATTAATTAATTTAAGAATATGGATTTACAGTCGATTTAATAGCTATTTGAAAATTAATAGGGTGTAGTTTTCTTAAAATGTATTATGGGTGATTTAATGAAGATAACAGTGATAGGTGCAGGTTATGTTGGCCTGGTTACGGCAGTATGTTTTGCTGATTTGGGAAATGAAGTTTTATGTGCAAAAAAAACCGAATCTAATATGGATATATTAAAAAAAGGAATATCTCCCATATATGAGGATGGTCTCACTGAAATGCTTAAAAAAAATGTGGAAGACGGAAGAATCAATTTTACCACAGATATTCAAGAAGCAGTTAATTTTTCGGATATTATTTTTATTTGTGTTGGAACCCCTCAAAGTGAAAACGGTAAAGCAGACCTATCTCAGGTGGAAGATATATCTCACAATATCGCCCGGTACATGAATGGATATAAACTAATTGTGGAAAAATCAACGGTCCCCGTAAATACCCATCGTTGGGTTAAAAAAACCATTAAAAGATATGCCCCAGAGGGAACTGATTTTGATGTTGCTTCCAATCCAGAATTTTTAAGAGAGGGTACAGGGGTTTATGATTTCATGAATCCTGATCGTATTGTTGTGGGAGTGGAAAGTGATATTGCTAAGGCTTTATTTAAAAAGTTGTATGACCCATTTACTGAAAAAGGCCACCATCTTTTAATTACCAACCCTTCCACAGCTGAACTAATAAAACACGCCTCTAATTCTTTTTTGGCCATGAAAATATCATATATAAACATGATTGCTGGTCTTTGTGATAAAGTTGATGTTGATGTGGAAATGGTGGCAGAGGGAATAGGGCTGGATGAGAGAGTCGGCAAAAAATTCTTAAATGCAGGTATTGGATATGGCGGATCTTGTTTTCCTAAGGATGTTAAGGCCTTTATTAAAATAGCTGAAGATCATGGCCTTGAATTTGGCCTTCTAAAGGAAGCAGAAAAAATTAATGCTCACCAGAGAAGGGCTTTTTTAGATAAAGTAGAGGACATACTCTGGATTAATAAAGATAAGAATATTGCTATATGGGGATTGGCCTTTAAACCGGATACTGATGATATTCGTGAAGCACCCGCAATTGATATTGTACGAGAACTAAAAGAAAATGGCGCCAACCTCCTTTTACATGATCCAGAAGCAATAAATAATTTTAAAAAGATTTTCCCAGAATCAGACCATCTTAAATATTATGAAGACCAATATGAAGTTCTTAGAAATGCCGATGCTCTTTTAATAATTACAGAATGGGGACTATACAGAAGTGCAAATCTTAAAAAAGTAAAAAAATTAATGAGACTACCTATTATTATTGATGGGCGTAATATATTCCAACCCGAAAAGATGAAAGAATTTGAATATTATAGTATGGGAAGAAGATAAATGCATAACTTAATGGGGTAGAAACAATATTCCAGTTTATTTAAGGAGTCAATAAATGAGTATTAAAGGAAAAATTCTTATTACTGGTGCTGCGGGATTTGTAGGCAGCCATCTTACTGATAAATTTCTAGATAATGGCTTTGAAGTCACGGGAGTTGATAATTTTATCACCGGAAAAAATGATAATATTTCCCAACATGACTCAAATCCTTCTTTCAATCTCTTAGAAGCTGATGTTTCTTCTAAAAAAGATATGGATCAATTAAATGAAAAATTTGATACCATACTCCACTTTGCCTGTCCGGCCAGTCCACAGGATTATTTGAAATTTCCACTAGAGACACTCAAAGCGGATTCATATGGGACCTTTAATACCATGGAGATGGCCCGTGAAATGGACGCCACTTTTATTCTGGCATCCACCTCTGAAGTATATGGAGATCCAGAAATTCATCCCCAGGTGGAAACTTATTGGGGTCATGTAAATCCTAATGGCATTAGGTCTGTTTATGATGAAGCTAAAAGATTCGCAGAATCCGTTACCATGGCCTATCACCGTAAATATGATATGGATGTGAGAATCATCCGATTATTCAACACCTACGGCCCTCGTATGAAGATAAATGATGGGCGTGTGGTTCCTAATTTTATTTCTCAGGCTTTAAAGGGAGAACAATTAACTGTGTATGGTGATGGATCACAGAGCCGCAGTTTCTGCTATGTGGATGATATGGTGGAAGGGATTTATCGAGCAGCTTTATTCTCTAATCTGAGCGGTGAAATCATGAATATAGGCAATCCAG
>JAUXXK010000176.1 GCA_030681145.1 Methanobacteriaceae archaeon
CCAGTACATCCAGATTTAAATGATAATCCTTTAGAAATAATAATCGGCTTTAAATTGTAATTGGATACTTCTATGGCCGCCCTACAGCCAGCACCCCCCGATCCAATAATAAGGACATCACATTGATAAAGTTCGCTTTCCATGCTTTTTCATTTATTATAATTAAGTATTATAATTTTACGAAAATAAGTTTTCTATAACCTGCAAATATAATAGAAAATAGAACAAATAACTAATATTCCATATAATATATATTTATTCAAATTAAAATATTAAAAAGTTAATAGAGAAATCAATATGCATGTAAAACATATATTAAATTGCAATTATTGTTTATTTAACTATTTTTTTAATAGAACACTAATTCATTAAATTAAAACTCAAAAAAAGATTTTTGGGGGCATTATTTGGACAAAAAGAAAATTATAAAGCTGGCTAAGAAAGATTTTGAAAAGGCTTGGATAGAGAGTGGAAAACTTATAAAGCCCGCGCACCATGACCAACAGCACCCCCGGTTAAGATTCAATACCGGAAAATCCCATATTTTATATGACACCATCTGGCAGATAAGGCAAGGCTATTTACAGTTAGGTTTTCATGAAACAATTAACCCCCTTTTTGTGGAAGAAGAACACATTTATAAACAATTCGGACCAGAAGCCCCCGCAGTACTGGATAGATGTTTCTATCTTGCAGGGCTCCCTCGGCCAGATATTGGCATAGGAATGGCAAAAATAGAAAAAATTGAAGCACTTGGTGTTGATGTAAATGAAGACCGGATTAAAAATCTTCAGGAAATATTTAGAGGATATAAAAAAGGATATGTAGATGGAGACGACCTTGTACACGATGTTTCGGCATCTTTAGAAGTAGATGATCACATAGGCCTCAGAGTGCTGGAAAAAGTATTTCCAGAGATACAGGAATTGCAACCATTACCCAGTCGGACCACTTTACGATCACATATGACTTCCGGATGGTTTATGTCGTTACAAAATACACATAATCATTCTAAATTACCATTAAAACTATTTTCAATTGATAGATGCTTTAGAAGAGAACAAAAAGAGGATTCTAGTCATTTAATGAGCTATCACTCTGCTTCTTGTGTGGTAGTAGATAATGAAGTTTCTTTGGATGTTGGTAAGGCCATTTCTGAAAGTTTATTGGAGTATTTTGGTTTTTCCAGCTTTAAATTCATCCCTGATGAAAAAAAATCTAAATATTACATTCCAGAAACCCAGACTGAAGTTTATGGATATCATCCTAAATTAAAGGAATGGATAGAAATTGCTACTTTTGGTCTTTATTCCCCTATCGCCCTTTCGAAATATGGAATTGATGAAGAAGTCATGAATCTTGGTTTAGGGGCTGAAAGAATTGCCATGGTATTAAACAATATAAATGATATCCGTGAAATGGTTTATCCTCACATATATAAAAAATGGGAGATTACGGATCGTGATTTAGCTACCATGCTCCATATAAATTATTATCCCGTGACAGAAGATGGTAAATTACTCATGAATCGAATCATATCAGTATGGAATAAAAATAAGTCCTCAGAATCCCCCTGCAAATTTAAAATATTTTCTGGAGATTTTTTAGGTAAAAATATAACATTGAAAGCTGTGGAAGAGGAATCAAACACCCGACTTTTGGGTCCTGCGGCTAGCAATCAAGTTTACATATATCAAGGAAACATAATTGGGGTTCCAGTAACAAAAAAGCTGGATGATCCTTTAATAAAAAAAGCAGTAGCAAACGGAATTCCCACTAACATAAGTTATCTAGGGGCTTTGGCTGCACATGCCGCGTATAAAGTAGAAGAAATGGTGGTAAGTGGACATGATGATCTTAAGATAAGAAGTACAATTGCCCGTTCACTTTCTGATATAAATCTACAACTAGATAATGTGGCTCTGAATTATATAACTGGAAATAATAAAGAAATAGATATTAGAGGACCCATATTCTCTACTTTAATTTGCAAAAGAAATTAAATATAATTATTTAACTATAAATTTTTTATTTTTAATTAATATGAATATGCTAAATTATAATTATTTAAGTAAGTTTTTATTATACCTTAAAATGGATGATATATTAATATTCATATTGTGCAAACAGTAAATGATTGTTAAATAATTCATTAATAGCCCATCAAATAAAAATTAACAATTTTAAGAAGGAATTAAAATGAAAATAGAAGGATTAGTTACTTCCGGATCTCAGAAAGGAACTTATTTCATGTCACAAGATATATACCGCTATCAATTTCAGGAGAAGTTAGGATTTAAACCATTTAAAGGTACTTTCAACATACTTATTGAGAAAGAAGATTTAGAAGATATACATAAGTTCCGGAAAGAAAATTCAAATATTATAAAAGGTGAAGGAGATTTCGGTGATGTGGAATTTATAAACGCCACATTACAAAACCAGCTAGAAGGAGCATTGATTTTTCCTCTAAAAAGCCACCACCCTGAAGAATTTTTAGAATTTATTACTTCTGAGAATGTTAGAACAACTCTTAAACTTAGAGATGGTGATTCCGTTACTTTGTCACTAAAATAATAAATTTTTTATTTACTTTTTATTATCCAAATAATATTAAAATATTTAATTTTATTAAAATTTCAAGTTGTGATTATATGATTCAAAAAGCTTTAGAAGCACTTAAAAATGGAGAAATAGTACTAGTATTTGATGCGGATAACCGGGAAAGAGAAACAGATATGATTGTGGCTGCCGAATTCATAACCCCTCAACATATGACAATCCTAAGAAATGATGCAGGAGGATTATTATGTGT
>JAUXXK010000191.1 GCA_030681145.1 Methanobacteriaceae archaeon
ACAGGACTATGATAAATTATATATACTTTATTTATGTATTATATTAGCCTAGGGATTTAATTGAATTTAAATAATATGTAGTTTAATCTTTTCATTTAGTGGAAATATAATTATTTTATTTACGCTACTAAACATAACTCAAAATATAATTATTTAATATAATTATAATTAAAAATTTATTTAACTGAAAATCCTACTTGCGAAGTATTAAGAACTAATAATACATAATATTAATTTTAATAGCTAATAATTTAAAAAGGTTTAAAATGAAGAAAAATGGTTTGATTTTGTTACTTGTAGGTGTGGGGATACTCGCGGCAATGATCTTTTTTATAGGTCCTCAACAGATTGAACAAGCCCTTAAAAAAGCAGACCCTTTTTATATTGCCATAGCTATAGTCCTTCAAATGATTATTTATGCTTTGTGGACTTTAAGGTGGTCTATTACTACTAATTCAATTAATATTCATGTAAAAAAAAGGCACCTTTTCCCAATGCTAATGGTGGGTATGGCTGTTAACAATATAACTCCCAGCGCAAGAGGTGGTGGAGAACCATTGAGGGCATATATGCTCAGTAAATATTCTAAAAATTCTATGGAGTCTTCATTTGCCACGGTAATTGCAGACAGGGGCCTTGATACCTTCCCATTTATAGTTTTGGCCATAATTACAATATTTGCTATGGTTTTATACTTTAATCTTAATTCATGGATAGTATTCAGTCTGATAATTGCAGTTATTGGAATAATATCTATTTTTGGGCTCGCATTTTATATGTCAATTGATCATGCAGCTGGAGAAAGGATTACTAAGTGGTTTATAAGAATTATAAACCGATTTTATAAAAAAAATCCTGAAAAACTGGAAAAAAAAGCGTTAAAGGCTATTCAAGAGTTTCAGTACACTATTAAAATAATGCTGAAAGATAGAAGAGTATCTTTATATGGCATTCCCCTTTCATTTTTAATTTGGTTTTTGGAAATTCTAAGAGTATATTTTGTATTTGCTTCTTT
>JAUXXK010000196.1 GCA_030681145.1 Methanobacteriaceae archaeon
ACACTGCAACTAATTATGGTGGTGGTGCTATCTACAATTATGGTGGTACTGTGACTGTGAATGATAGTAGTTTCACAAGTAACACCGCATCTGATTCTGGTGGTGCTATACACAATAATCAGTATGGTAGTGTCTCTGTGACTAATAGTAGTTTCACGGATAACACTGCAACTAATTATGGTGGTGCTATCTGGAATAATTATGGCAGTAGTGTGTCTGTGACTGGTAGTAGTTTCACAGGTAACACTGCATCTGATTCTGGTGGTGCTATCTTAAATTATGGTACTTTGACTGTATCTGATTCAACTATTACTGATAACATAGCTACTAGATACGGTGGTGGTATCTTAAATGGTGGTACTTTGACTGTATTTGATTCAACTATTACTGGTAACACTGCAGTTATAAATGGTGGTGGTATTTACAACGACTATGGTACTGTGACTGCGAATTTCAATCGTATTGTGGGTAATTCTCCTACAACCATAGTGAATTCTGTTGGAACTGTTGATGCGGAGTATAACTGGTGGGGTTCTAATAATCCCGACTTCACGACCTTATTCGTTGGCAATGTAGATTATAATTCATGGTTATACATGACTCTTCAATCAAACCCAACAAATATTGAACAGGGTGAGGCTTCTACCCTAACTGCTAACTTCAATAATGCATTTGATGGGGAAACAATTACTCCTTTAAACCCAAATAATGGCCATATACCAGACAAAACACCCGTAACCTTCAACACCGATCTAGGAAGTGTAGGATCCAAAACAATAAACAAAGAAACCATAAATGGAATAGCAACAGCTACTTTAACTGCCGATGAGACTGCAGGAATAGCACATGTTAATGCAGTGACTGATAGTCAAACCGTGAATGCTGATGTGACTATTAATCCTAAATCCAGTCAATCCAGTCTTTACCTGACCATAACACCAAATAAAACTAATCCTATGGTAGGTGACACAGTAATCTACACCTTGAAAGTTGGTAATAGAGGGCCAAATACTGCAGAAAACGTGGTAATGACCTATACTATCCCTAAAGGTTTAGAATTTGCCGGGGCCCAAGTAGATGTGGGAACATATACCTACGACCCTAAGACCCGTACTATAACCTGGAACATTGGTGATGTGCCGGTAGGCGATCCTTACATGTGGTTATCCCTCAAAGTTACCAGTGCAGGAAGATACTTAATTAACCCCCTACTATCAACCAGTACCTACGACCCCACACTAAACAGTAATACACAAAGCTTGACTGTGAATGCAGCAGCAGCACCAAACAATAACACTAATAACACAGTAAATGCCGCAACTAACACAGTAACAATGCAAGAAACAGGAATACCAATAGCAGCACTAGTACTAGCTATTCTCATGATAGCTGGCGGAATAATTGGAACCAAAAAATAAAATAACCCCTTTTTTTTTCTTTTTTAAATAACTTGAATAAATGAAGTATTCTCATTTAAAAAAAAATATTTATAGACAATCTCATGTAAGAATTAAAAAAAAATAAAAGAAAATGTAATTAATTATTTCAATTGTTATAATAACCCCAAATCATATCATAATTAATATAGAATACATTTAATTTTCATAATAATATCTTAATTATTTATCCCCATTTAATTCTCTTACAGCTTTGGCTATGGCCATAATGGGTGAAACACCTTTGGGACATACTTGATAACAGTTCCCGTAAGAATCACAAGCACTCCATCCATTAGGAGTATCAGCTAGTTTTAGTCTTTCATTTCCTTCTGCTTCCCGTGGGTCAATGTGGAATCTATAAAGTTTAGCCAGTGCAGCAGGCCCTAAATATTCAGGATTATTTCCTTCAACAGGACAAGCCCCAAAACAAGAAGCACATAATATACAGTTAGTATATAATTCAAGCTCCTTAACATGTTCAGGGTCCATGAGTCTCTCTTTTTCAGGATCATCATCGGATGGTCTTAAAATTGGCTCTAATGATCGATAATATTTGAAAAAGGCATCCATATCCACAATAAGGTCTTTAATTACTGGTAAATGAGGGAGTGGCTCTATTAAAACCTCTTTTTCAGGGTCCCATTCTATTGTTTCATTAATAGCTGGATAAGAACTAATAGGAACATCTAGTTCTCCCTTTAGTAATGATTCTACTTGTGTCCGGCATGCAAGTCGTGGAACTTTGTTTATTAACATGGCACATGAGCCACAGACTGCACCACGACATGAGTAGTGAAATGCAATTGAATCATCAAATTCTTTCTGGAGCTGGAATAAAGCACCTAAAACAGTTAAACCGGGGCTTGAATCAATTTCAAATGTGTCATAACGGGGTGAATCCATTCCTTCATGGTAACGATATACTTTTAGTTTCATTAGTAAACACGCTCCTTTGGTTCAAAGATGCCCATATTAACGTCTTTATAAGAAATATGGATTTTATTATCACGGAGTTCTACCTGGGTATGTTTTAAGAATTTAAGGTCATTTCGTTCCGGGTAATCTATTCTTTTATGGGAACCCCTGCTTTCTTCACGGGCAATGGCCCCGAGAGCAATTGTTTCAGCCAGTAGTAACATTCCTTCAATTTCTAAAAAATGGATAAGTGCTTGGTTAAATTTCCGATCTTTGTTTTGAATTGAAACATTAGAAATTTTCTCCTGTATATCTTTAATATCAGCTAGGCCTTTTAGCATCTTTTCTTGATCCCGGGATATTCCGAATTTATCAGACATGGTCCGGGTCATCATATCTTTAATATTAAAGAGGTTTTCTTTTCCTTTGCGTTGGAGCATATCTTCTATTTTATTATCCACCTCATGCATAGCCATTTTTACAGGTTCAGGTGTAGACACTGAATCATGTGGATTTACAGACTCAGGTGTAGACACTGGTTCATGTGTAGGTTTGATTTTTTGAACATCATCAATAATCTTCTCTGCAACTAACCGTCCAAACACTACTGTTTCTAGTAGAGAATTCCCTCCCAGTCGGTTTGCGCCGTGGACACTTATACATGCACATTCACCAGCAGCGTATAACCCTTTGATATTTGTTGCACCATTAATATCTACATCTATTCCACCCATGGAATAATGCTGGCCTGGTTGTACTGGTATAGGTTCATTAATTGGATCCACACCTGCAAAATCCATAGATATCTGTCTTATCCCAGGTAATCGTTCCATAATCCGATCCGCACCCAGGTGTCGCAGGTCAAGGTGTACATATCCTCCATCAAAACCTCGGCCTTCTATAATTTCTTGTTCTATGGATCGGGCCACCACATCTCTTGGTGCCAAATCAACAGAATTTGGGGCGTAAAATTCCATGAAGCGTTCATTTTTATTGTTGAGTAGAATACCTCCCTCACCACGGGCCCCTTCTGATATTAGAATATTATTCCCATAGAGTGTGGTAGGGTGAAACTGGACAAATTCCATATCATTTAGTGGTGCACCAGCACAAAGAGAAAGGGCTTGCCCATCCCCTGTGTTAATTAATGCATTGGTAGACTTATTAAATATCCGGCCAAAGCCACCGGTGGCCATAAGAACCGCCTTTGCATTAAACCCATGAATTTTACCGGTCTTGATTTCCAGAGCCGTACATCCTGTGCAAAGTTGGTCTTTAGTTATTAGTGATGTTACAAAAAATTCCTCATAAAACGGTATTTCACGGTCCACAGCTTGTTCATAAAGTGTGTTGAGTATATTGTGACCTGTTCGATCTGAGGCATAACAAGTTCTTGGAAATCCTGCTCCACCAAATGGGCGCTGTGCAATTTTACCGTTCTCCAGCCGGGACCATACTGTTCCCATATGTTCCAGTTCAATAACTGTGCGGGAGGCCTCACGACACATAAGTTCTACAGCATCCTGGTCAGCTAAATAATCAGATCCTTTAACTGTATCAAAGGCATGGCTTTCCCAGCTGTCTTCAGTACCATCTTCACCCTGGACATTGCCAAGAGAAGCATTCATTCCCCCCTGAGCCGCTACAGAGTGAGAACGCAATGGGTGAACTTTACTTATTATTGCACAATTTATTCCCGAATCTGCAAGACTTATAGCGGCCTGGAGGCCCGTTAATCCTCCCCCTATTATTATAACATCATGTTGATGAATCACATATACCATCTCCTAATACTCAATCTTTAGTCATAAATACCGAGATTACCATTAATTGAATTATAAAATGTAGCTCAATCTTTAGTCACAAATACCGCGATTACCATTAATTGATGAATCATAATGTATTGATTATATCTCAATTCAAATAGGAGGTGTTATTATTCTCCTTTTTTAAATGTCATAAGGTTTAACCATCTTCTTT
>JAUXXK010000197.1 GCA_030681145.1 Methanobacteriaceae archaeon
ACAGGTATCATGATCAAGACCCAAGGACCATTAATCTTATGAAATTGGCCAGAGAAAATGGATGCTTGAAGAGCCATAGTAAACTTGTTTTGGCCATGGAAAATCTCTTATTTGAATCTAAAGGAATTAAAATGAATATAGATGGTGCTAATGCTGGAATTTTATCAGATCTTGGTTTTGATTGGAGATTAGGGAGTGGGTTGTTTATGATAGGGAGACTTCCTGGCATTATGGCTCATGTTCATGAGGAAATTAACCGAGAATCGCCATTTAGAAAATTATTTGAAATGGAAGAGATTTATTATGATGGTAAAGAAGCTGAATTTTAATTAATGTTAATTCACATTAAAATAAGTTCTTAATTTTATTTTTAATCATATACTATTTTGGGGAATTGGAATATTATGGCAGGGTGCTGGAATTGTATCCAAAAACAGGTTTTTTGGATCAAACTGGGAAGAGAAAAAAATTAAAGAATATATGGAAAAGATAAAAAAAATAATATATTCCTCTAATTTCCTTATTTTATTAATTTTCTGCACTTAAAAAACTAATTATTTATCATAATTTATGGGTCCTATTTTTTCTAAATCTTTCAGGCGTGGTTGTTCTTGGAATATTATGATAATATTCAACTGCAGTATCAGTTATTTCAATTGATATATCTCCAATTCGTTCAAACGCCTTAACAACTCGAGATAAAGAAATATAATATGTTGAACGATCCTTATCCTCAAAAGGGATTTCAGCCATCTGAGTAGCAATACAATTTAATGCTTTTTTTTGTAAAGAATGTAATTTTTCCTCATAATCCATTACATCATTTTTTAAATCAAGTTTTTCATTAATAAAAGCATCCATAGACCATTTAATCATCCTTCGAGCTGTTTGATACATTTCTTCCAGATATTTCAGCATTTCAGGGTCTACTTCGTATGATTCTTTAATGGTGAAATTAGCTATAATACCAGAATGGTCACCAATTCTTTCTAAATCATAAGCTATTTCACCGAATACCACAGTTTTACTAAATTCAGAATAGGGGTTTATTGAAATTGCAGTGTCCACCGAAGATCTGACTTTTTCATGCATGTTATTAGTAGTATAATCCATTTTAAGTGCTTCGTTTGCCATTTCTAAACTGTAATTAGAAAAAGAGTGGTAAGATTTTTCTAGCTGATGACAAACATGTTTTGCCATGTTCTTTAACATGTCTTTAATAAGAAAACTTCCAGCATACTCTCTAGAAGTACGCTCTTCATCAAACATTTCGGAAAATTCATTGAATTTTTGAAGGTCAAGTATGTATGCCCTTCTAACTACTCCATTTTTCACCATTGGTTGAAGAAGTTTGGTTACATATCTGCGAGTTATTCCTAACTTTTCAGCGATTTCATCTTGAGTTGCTGGATTTTCATAAAGTATGATATCCAATATAGATTTAAGAGTCGTATTTTTAGTAGCCTTAACCATTATATCCCCAAATTTATTTTAATGGATTTAATCAATTAAATATTATTTTAAAATAATTTAAATGTTTTAATCGTTAATTTATATTAATTATTCTTCATCAATATCCTGATTTTTATTTTTATTCTCACTTTTTTCATTATTTGTATCTTTAGCATTATTTCTTCTTATTAAAATAAGAGCCTCATTTAATATCGAAATAATGACATAAGAAAGTACAAATATTATCATTAATGAAATAAATGAGTCAAATTGAACGTATATCTTTGAATAAATGGATATCAATGGAGAATCCCAATCAAGAAATCCTCTCAATAATACTACTATTCCCAATGCAGATAAAAAATATCCATATTGTTTTTTAATAAATTCTGACTGTAAAATTGGATATATTCCCATTACTATCAGGCCAATACCTATAAATCGGAATAGATTCCAATCTGTAGCTCCCTCCAAAAAATAAAAAATTTGTTCGGATTTCGAATGAATAGGAACCATCAAATATATTATTTCTATACCTACAATGAGCAGGAGAGGTAAAACATAAACCATTCCAGATTCAATTTTTTGAGTCTGGAACTTTCCTAAAGGTTCTTTTAAAAAATGAGACATCATTTGATAGAGAATAGATCCTAAAACAGCACCTATCACAGTTCCCCCTACTCCTAGTTGTGTTGTAGTGTAGGCCACAATTCCAGATATAATTCCGGCCATAAATATATCAAATACCTTAGACATTTTATCACAAATTTATTATTTTAATGTGCTTTTAGTAAACATTTAAAATGATATTAATGCATTTTAAAAATTAATTTTTCAGCGATTTTTATTTCTGATAACAATTGTATTTTATTGTTAAATTGTTGAAATAATTTTTATTGATAATATAATTTCAATGTATATTGATTTTATAATCATATTCTTTAATGGCATATTTATATTCCCTATTTGAGAACAAAAATATTGTGTTTAAATGAAGATTTTGTGAAACAATGAACTATTATCATTGTAATATGGCATTAAAATAAGAATAAACAGGTCAACCATTATTTAATAAATGTTTGTAAGAACAAATCACATATTCTTCTCCTTCAACTCGAACTGAATAATTTGCCATTTCTTTTTTAGATCCAGTTTCTGTATTTATAAGGTTGACTTGGATATCATTATCTCTTATAATTAGCTGGTTGTGTGAAGGGAATGTATATCCTCTGAGTTTTCGTGTTGTGGCAGTTCCAGAATTAATTGTGACCATCTTTTCAATCATCCATACATTAGGAACATGTTTATGTCCATTAAGTACGAAATCAACACCACATTCACTGAATACTCTCAACAAATCTCCAGAATCTAAAAGAATATTTCTTTCACGACCTGTTTGTGGAATAGGAAGAAGATGGTGATGAAACGTGACAATTTTACATAAATCGGATGGTAATTTTTCCATCTGTTTTCTTAACCAGTTCATCTGATCCAAACCTATCTGTCCATCATTAATATCCGGTTCAGATGAATCTAATCCAACAATAGCAAATCCGCCAGATTTATCCACATGAATAAATTTTCTAGGACCTATTAATCTTTCAAAATGGATTAATCCTACATTTCTAGCATCGTGATTACCTGGAATCGTGTATGTATCTGTGATGGATTTTAATTCCTCCACAAATTCACTTGCTTTTTCGTACTCATGAATGTATCCATTAGTGGTTAAATCCCCAGAAACAATAATTAAATCGGGATTTTCTTCTTTAAGCTGATTAAGTAAGTTATCTTTTAATTGTTGAGAAAAATTTTTCTCACCAAAATGAATGTCAGAAATTTGAGCTATCTTCTTTTCCATTTAATGTCACCAATTGAAGCATTTGCTTATTAATTCTTTAATCAAATCAGCATTCTATTTTAATCATTATTAAACTGTTTATTAAATAAATTATATTAGATCAATTTGATAAGCTTAATTCTTCTATAATATAATATCATAATAAACAGTTAAAAATTTAAAATAATTGTTAAAATCAGTATAAAACAAAAATCATTAAGCCTTAGGGGGGATTCGAACCCCCGACCTATGCCTTACCAAGGCATCGCTCTACCGGCTGAGCCACTAAGGCAAATCCATTAGATAAAAATTGATGATAATTTAAAATGTTTAACATATAATTAATATTATATATTGCGGATTTTCATTAATTTATTAATGATGAATATATATACTTTACCATTAATTCAATAAATTTCTTAAAAAGAAATAGCAGAAAGCCTATGAATTAATAATTAAATACTGGTTAAGATTATTAAAGTGCAGGGGAAGGGATTCGAACCCTCGAAGGCCTACGCCAGAGGATCTTAAGTCCTCCCCCTTTGGCCGCTCGGGCACCCCTGCATACTATCGTAAATTGTACAATATAGTATATTAACTTAACGGTTATTCATTCAATAATAATGATTCAAATAATGCAAAAATGACGCAAATTAATAATTTATTTTATAAAAAAATTATTTTAATCTCATTTTAATTAAATCATTAATTCTTATATTAAATTTAATTATTTCTGATTTAATATAACCTTATTGACAGTTCAGTATATATTTAATCCCTATTTTATAAATGAAAAATTTTAGTATAAAAATTTAAAAATAGATCAAATAAATTTTATATATTTTAAACAGAATATTATGGAATATAATCAATAATAGCAGAACAATAGATGCGGATGCTGTTCAAAAAGAAGAATGCAGTGAAAAATACTTAAAAAAATATGAAATTAATTGAAAAAACAGTATTGGAAGAAGTTTAGAAAAAGCTATTAAGTTTAGAAATTCATTTGACAAATTAAATGATGAATATATTAATAATCTCATAAAATCTGCTAAAAATAAAAATATAAATTATAAATTATCCATTTTAAAATTGATTAAAGAATATCCAGAACTTTTAAAAATCCTTAGATCAATTTTATGAATTGATTTATATACTTAATTTGTGAATTAACTACTATAACTTAAATCTTTGAAATTATTAATAAGTAAATAATGTAAATAATTACCATTTAACGGTGACGGCATGAGTAAAAAGCTAATTTCAAACTCAGATTTAATAAAAAATCATCTAAATCAAATTTATTTAATACTTATATTAATAGGAACATTTTTCGTGCGGTTGATACCAAGCAGAAATCTTTATTTTGCAGGCAATGACGCATATTTACATTATGATCTTGTTTTAAGAATTATAAATCAGGGTTTTGGAGTTATATCTAGTGATCCTCTTTCATTAATGGGTTTAAGCTCATATGGATATCCACCATTATATCATATAATCGGTACTTTGCTTTACGAAATATTTCGTAGCCAGTTAGTTTTTTTTATTCTGCCACCATTATTAGGAGTTGCATCAGTTTTTGTATTCTACAAATTATCCCATGAGATATTTGATGATAAAAACTCAGAATTATTATCTACATTGCTTTTTGCATTTGTTCCCGCATTTGTAACTCGAACATCTGTATTTATACCAGAATCGCTAGGAATATTACTATTTATCAGTATTGTTTATTTCGTGATCAAATATATCAAATCATTATCCGGCTTTGAAAACCTAGATAACTTCTCTTTGAATAATTTATTGAATATATTCTCTGGAAATTACCGATACATCTTATTTGCTTTAGCCATATTTGCAGCCTATATCTTCACTCATCGTGGTTGGATTTTCTTGGCATTGCTAATGTTAATTGTCTTGATAACATTTTTATTACCTTCATTTAAGAAAAAACCTGTTACATTATCAGCGATATTTATTTTAATTATTATAGGGCTATTAGAATTTGTTTCCATTGTGGCACGATTCCAACAAGAACCAGTCACCATTCTTGGTTTTCCTAAGTGGATGGGTGTAATTCAACTGATTCTTGGTATTTATGGCATATTCATTTTTATAAAATCAAAAAATTCTTTATATAAATTGGTAGCATTATGGGCAATTATCTTCATGATAATAGGTACTTACTCTTTTAGATTTAGGGACCCTTATGCTGCCATTCCACTAACATTAATGGCAGGATATGTATTTTCAAACGTGATAATACCAAAAATTAATGATTTTTCTATTTTAAAAAATTATAAAATATTTAAAAAGGATTTCGGAGGATATTTGAAGACCAGTATATTACTAATATTAATTTTAGTACCCGTAGCTCAAGGTGCATTTATTGCATATTCTAATGTCGTCCAACCTACAGAAAATGAAATTTCTGCTTTTAACTGGATTAAAAATGAAACACCGATTAATGCTACATTTCTAACTACCAAAGAAGATGCTTATCTTTTAATTGGAAATACTAATAGAAAAGATGTTGCTCTATGGAAAACAGTTTATGAAGGATTTATGGGTAAAGCACCTGCAATTGATGAAACAAAGGCGACACAAAATGATGTAGATATTATGTTAGGAACTTCACAGAAGAGTGAATCTTATTATCTCCTAAATAATTATAATATTAGTTATATCTATGTTTCAGCCAATATGTACAATCTCCCATCATCAAATGGTTTGATTGCTTATTTGCCATATGATACTCATTTCAAAACCGTCTTTGTATCCGGCGATGCGTCTGTTTACCAATACATACGAAACCCGACACTAGAACCACCTACTACCAAATTAAATTATTCATTAAATAATAAAGAATACATCCAAAGCATAGAGTTTATAGAGAAATTTTGGAATGGTTATAGTTATTCTGAAAATGGGGGAAATTATCTTAAAGATCCGCTCCTTGATTTGGAATTTGGAAGTTCTTACAAAGGAGATTATAATTTAAATTCTCAGATTGCATATTTATATCATTATATGGCCCATAATTCAGATCAAGATCTAAATAATCGTTCACAATACTTGATAAACTGGTTAAAGTACAAACAAATGGATAGCGGTTCTTTCCCAACAAGTATTCCGCCTGAAGAATACACCCTAGAAACCATGGCCACCATATATCCATTGATGAACATAGAAAACGAAGCAGATAATATAAACAATACAATAGTAATTAATAAAGGCCTTAATTTCGTTAAAAACCAGACCGGTCTCGATTACATTAATATTTCTAATGTTCAAAATGCTGAAAATAATATTTTAGGATCCAATTACCTTGCACTGAAAACAAATACACAAGTAAGTGGAATGTATCCATCTAATAAAGAAAAAATTATGGATAATGTTTTAAAACAGCAGAAAGACGATGGTTCCTGGACTTCGCAATCCTATCAAAATATTGAAATCTTAAATGGGATGTGTCTTTATTATAATGCCACCAAAGACGAAAAAATATTAAATTCCATTAAAAAAGGTTCAAAATGGTTATCAAATCAACAAAATTCAGAAGGGATGTTCATAGATGATGGAAATCCTAATAAGTATGGCATTAACCATTATGCAAAAGCAGTACTGATTTATTACACTGCCCAAGATAATGCCAATATGCAAAAAACATTAAATTATGTAAAAAAAACCAATTTAAAGACAGATATAAACCCTCTTAAATCATACTTAACTTTAATTTCAAATCTGAGTCGAATATATAGTGAAGATTATGCCATAAATATATCTAATCAACTACTGTAAGTTTTTAAAAAATAAGTCATATAATAACAATATATTTAAAACTATAATCATTGATAAAAATAGGCATAATATCAAATTACATTATAATTGTAATTGAGGGAAAAAATGGATTATAATAAATATAAAGTTGATGTAGACGAACTAGTGGCAGAAAACAATGTTCAAGGATTAATTGATGCGCTAGAACACGAAGATTTTATTGTAAGAAAAGAGGCGTCTAGTGCCTTAAAATATGTTAGGGATAAACGAGCAGAAGATGCATTAATCAAGTCCCTCCACTATGAAAATTGGCATTCACAGTTTTCAGTATTAAGTGCTGTAAGGTCAAATGCCGCCGAAGCACTTGGTAAGCTAAACAGTCAAAAAGCTGTGCCATATCTCATAATAACCTTAGAAGATCCAGATATAGAAGTTCGTTGGAAATCAGCAGAAGCATTAGGGAGAATCAGAGATCCTGTAGCAATAGATCCTTTAATTAATGCATTAAATGACTATGATGGGGATGTTCGTAAGTATGCCACAAAAGCCCTAGGAGATATTGGCGACGATTATGCTATTGAACCCCTTATTGAAGCACTTAGAGATATAGATTGGCCAGTTAGGAAAGTTGCAGCCACTGCTTTAGGAAAAATTGGTGATGAAAGAGCACTTAAACCTCTTTTAAATGCTTTGAACGATAATGACATTGATGTCAGACGCCATGCAATAGGTGCACTGGTAAAAATGGAAAAACATGCTGTAAAACCACTTTTAAATAAATTACATGACCCGGACTGGCAAACAAGAGCAATATCTGCGGAGGCATTAGGAAGAGTTGGAAACCGTAAGGCAGTTAAAGAACTTATCAAATCACTTGGTGATGGAAAAGTAAAAGATGAAAATAGGTATGTCCGAGGAAAAGCTGCAGAAGCGCTTGGAAGAATAGGAGATAAAAGTGCTGTAAAATTCCTTGAAAATGCTTTAAATGAACCATACATATTTATTCGGAAAAGAGCTCAGGAAGCACTTGACTTAATTGAATTAACACCAGATTTAGGGCATTTTGAAAATGATGAGTTCTGTTTTGATTTCCCATTATTCTGGGATGTTGAAGACATATACAAATGGGAAAAATTGATAATTGGATATTGGCCTTCTAAAAGTCTTAAATTTTCTATTAATCGAAAAACAAGTGTAGAAGATGTTACTGTAGACGAATTTGCAGAGATGATAACAGAAGTCTTCAAAGAACAACATATGGACAAGATTTTTCAAAATGAAGATACTATTGCTGGTTCAAGAGCTTTTAAGATAATTGGTGAAAATTATCAATTTGACCCACCTAAAAAAACAGTAGTTACTGCTTTTAAGAAATATAATAATTTATATTACTTCTGGTTTACAGGAAATACAGAAGATGTGAATGAATCATTAAAATACATTAAGATAATGATAAACAGTTTCCATATGAAATAATTTAGATTATCTATTAATTGAATAAAAAAAAAATTTAATTTATTCTTCTGAATATTTGTATTAAAAAAATAAAATATGATGCACCATGAAAAAATATCCCATATGACAATTATTAAAACAGTTAACTTTGATTAAAAAATTATATTTTTGTTTTGTAAATTCTCAAGGCTTCTTCCAAAGTGTGAACAAATTCAGAATCAGACCTAAGATCTTCCAAGTCTTCTACCGAAAATACCTTTAAAACATTATCCTTACATGCCTCTACACATGCCGGAAGAATAGTATCTGAGTCCATACATAATGTGCATTTTTGAATAGATTTTTTTTCATCATCAATAACTAATATACCTATAGGACATGCAATCATGCACAATCGGCATAGAATACATGATTCTTCATCCACTATCAGAGTATCATTTTCTTTTTTTATGGCCCCTGTAGGACATATTTTGGCACACGGTGCTTTATCCGGGTGACATTGCATGCAAAAAACTGGTATCGAACTGCTTTTTTTAGCCCTTGCCACTCCATGTTGTTTTTTACAGGCATTAATGCAATCATTACATTCGCTGCATCTTTGAGGATCAACAACCATCAATGTTTTCATCAAATCACCTATTATAAAATTAAATACCATTATTCGAATTAGAAAAATAGTAAATAATTATAGATTGTTTTTATTATTTTATAAATTAAAGATTATTCTTCTTTAGTAAGATAATCTGGAACAGCAGATGAATCTCTTGGACCTACAACAACTTCCCATCCACTATCATCCTCAATTTCTCCACTAACCGGCGCAGCAAGGCCAGGAATAATCATTTTTCGAGTTTTAACCTTATCTTCTATACCTGTTTCTTTAATCAAATCTGCTACAGATTTACCAGTTAGTTGTCCTCCTGCTAAAGACACATCTACTGCCCTACCTTCAGTATCCAAAACTAAAAGATAGCAATTGGCTTTTCCAGATTTTAAATCCCCCTCCACAGTGTAATATGTTAGAGCAAAATTAGTAGTGAGTAACACAGGAGAATTTTCATCTAGTTCACCGAACTCATATAATCCAGAGTCAACAGCTTGTGGCTTCCTCGGATCTGTATAAAGACTTTGTCTTAATGTTAAAACAGGTATAAGTTCCCATATATCAGTACCATTCAATATTAGGATATCTGCATATTTATTAAGTAATGTAGAAGCAATAGTGGCCTCTTTAATACTTTTAGTCACATCATCTTCATCATTGTTTAATCTCAAAAGAGCAGGAATTCCCAAAATTGGGAAACGGAAGTCTTCGTCTTTTTCCTCAACAGCCAATCTTCTGATCATAACAAAATTATCTAATGTATCTCCAATGCCGTCTCCCACAAATGTGCCAGGATCCAGAACT
>JAUXXK010000198.1 GCA_030681145.1 Methanobacteriaceae archaeon
TGAGCTTTTTAGCTGCGAAAAGTCCTGGCAAGTTAATATTCCTCCTTATAAATCTAAAGTTAGTAATCCCTATTTAGGTTATTAGCATAATCAATATAAAATCAATATATATTAAACCATATAAATTTAGTTAATAGTAATCAATATATTTTTAGTAATTATGACTAGTATTATTCTAGTTAATTAGTTATTTTATAACGATATTACTAATGTTATGCTGTCTTTTTGCCAGTAATCTGGCTCTTTCAATGTTTTGACCACTTTTACCAATGGCAATTCTTTTATTTTTACCATCAGTTTCTATGGTGCCTATTTTTTCCCCATTCTCTCTTTGCAGAATTTTTATGCTGCGCAGTTGTGCAGGGGCCATTAAATTGGAAATGAATTCAGTAGGATCTTCGGAGTGTTCTATAACTTCAACACCTTTATCCACTGCTTGTTGAACTTTAGTTACGGTACTTCCTCTTTTCCCAATGGCAAGACCCATATCGCCTTTTTTCACTAGAAAAGTTATTTTTCCGTTTTCGTCATCCACGATACAATCTTTTACCATTGCACCTGTCATGCTTTCAAACAGTGCAATATATCTTATTTCATTGGTGGTGAATTTTACAGTCACTTAACCTACCCCATTGCTTCAAGTATTGTAGAATCTCCAGGATCTTTGATGACCAATGTGGCTACGGTAAATGGTTTACCACAAACAGAACCTAAATCTACACTGGTTCCATTGTAGGTGTAAACAGGAATTTCAGAAAGTTTAGCATAATAATTAACATCCTCTTTGATGTTTTCTGGACTATTATCAGCAACTACTACTAGTTTCCCTTTACCTAATTTCAAAGCTTGAATTGATTTTTCTGATCCTAAAGTGACAACACCAGTGTCTACAGCGATTCTTATTCCTCTATCGACGTCCATATGCTTGCCTCCTTATTTTTTTTGTTTCATTAAGACACCAACAGAACCCGTTCCTAACGGTATTGGTTGTCCGATAATAATGTTCTCAATAATACCAGTAAGGTGATCTATTTCTCCCCTTATACTGGCGCGAAGAAGATGTTTTCCAGTTTCTTCAAAAGAAGCTCGGGCAAGAACACTTGCTTTCTCACCACTAATACCATGCCTACCTATAGACTTAACAGAACCATCTGCAGACATCATATCTGCAACCAGCATAATGTGTCTAACATCAACTGTAAGTCCCTGTTCATCCATTGTACGCTGTGCTTCATGGATTATTGAATTACGAGCGGCTTCGATTCCTAAAACTTTTTCTACTTCATGTATATCGTTGGTTGTAGTTCGAACTTTATCCACACCTTCCATTTTAAGAACAGCTCCAAGGTTTGAACCTTCGGTGTGTATAACCCATTCATCTTCTTCTTTTCGAATAACGACTTTTCCGATGTTTTTTACACCACTAATCTGAAGATCGCGTACTTTATCTGCTAAAAGTCTCAATTCTCTTATACTTGGTTTGGAAGGTTCAAAGCTTAGTACATTGTTATCTATTTGTACCTTCTTAAAAGCTTTTTCTACACGATTTATAATGTCTTCAAAGTTCAGCCTTTTATCTTCAATTTTAGGCATATCCAATTCTACCACTACATTCATTTTAGCATAGTTAGTGTGGAAGTCTTGGACAATATCATTCATGGTACTTTTACCAATTTGGTTGGCAATAGTTCTCACAAATTCTTCATCGACTCTAAATTCTTCTTCAAAGTAAATAGCCATGGTTGGGGTGGATATTTTTTTTCTCGCATCCACAATTTCAATGAGTCTCGGAAGACCCAGGGTAACGTTTAGCTCTGCTACCCCTGCATAGTGAAAAGTACGCATGGTCATCTGAGTACCAGGTTCACCAACAGATTGAGCAGCTACAGTTCCAACTGCTTCTCCATTTTCTACTCGAGCTCGTTCATAAGCTTTTTTAACTCTTTTGACTAATTCATCAAGTTCTTTATCATCCATGTCGCGCTTTTCTACAGTTTCAGCTATTTCATATATTAAGCTCTCTGTAAATTTAGCCCTTTTTTTCTTAACGACTTTTGTAACCTTTTCTATTGTTTCCTGCACAAAATCACCTAAACCAACTGCAACAGATAAAAATATAATTTTAATTAATTATTTTTCAGACTTTATTCTCATTTCATCTACGAGTTTGTCCAGGTCAACTACTTTACCATAATCACTTTTGGCTGGATCTACTCCGTCTTCACCGTACATGGTTTGGATGATAACTCCTCTATTATCTGTAACGGTACCGTCTTCTTTTACACTTAAATCCTGAAGAGCGTTAACCAGTCTTCTTTGCATGTAACCACTTTGTGCTGTACGAATAGCTGTATCTACCAGACCTTCTCTTCCTCCCATTGCGTGGAAAAAGAATTCTATTGGGTCTAACCCTTTTTTGTAACTTGAATGGACGAATCCTCGTGCTTTAGCACCTAATTCTCTTTTTTGGAAGTGAGGTAATGTCCTTTCACTGTAACCTCGATCGATTCGACCACCACGAACTGACTGTTGTCCTACACATGCGGTAATTTGAGTAAGGTTCAGCATGGATCCTCTAGCACCAGTTAGTGCCATGATTACTGCATGGTTTTCATTGATATCAAAGTAACTTTCTGCTATTTCCCCTGACTTATCCCTTGCTTCACCAAGAACTTGCATGATTCTCATTTCCAGAGTTTCTTCTAGGCTTCTTCCAGGCAATGCTTCCAGTTCGTTGTTATCGTATGCTTCTACCAGCAGATCGACCTTTTTCTCAGCATGATCCAAATGAACTTCTATTCTTTCTTTAGCTTCCTGAGGAATTTCTTCGTCATTGGTACTGGTGGTGAATCCTGCTTTCATGATACCTGATACTGCCAATTTAGTAGATGCATCCAAGAATTCACGAGCACTATCTGTTCCGTATTCTTTAACGATGTGATCAAGAATCTTTCCAGAGAATGCACCGTATGCTTTTTCATCCATAACACCAGTAAGAAGTTTTCCGTCTTCAATTACAACATATGCATCGTTTTTACATTCTTTTTTAAGACATTCATCACATTTACGGCAAATTTCAGCAGTGTAGACCATGTTAAGATCTTTTGGTAAGACTTCACTGAAAATTTGCTTACCGGTCCATTTTTCACCTGTTTTATCAGGTATTGGTAAATTAGATTTCCTCAAAATCTGGAAAACCTGATCTTCATTGAATATGGCACTTTCTCTGGTTAACAAATAGGCTCCTGAGATGTGGTCGTGTATTCCTCCAATAATAGGCCCTCCAAATCTGGGTGAGAGAATGTGTTCTTGTACTCGCATAAGTGATTTGGCTTCTGCCCGGGATTCTTCTGTCTGGAAAATGTGCATGTTCATTTCGTCCCCATCAAAATCAGCATTGTATGGTGGACAGACACAAAGGTTTAATCTGAAGGTTTTGTATGGTAGTACTCGTACTTCGTGAGCCATCATAGACATTCTGTGAAGTGAAGGTTGTCTGTTAAATAAAACAATGTCTCCATCTTTTAAATGCCTCTCCACAACATAAGAACCTTCACCAGTATATTCATTGAAATTCTTTTCCAGGTTTTCAGCTACGGTTTCTTTTATTTCATCATAAATTCGTATTTTCCGCCCATCGGGTCTTATGACGTAGTTGGCTCCGGGGTGTAAATTGGAACCATTCAGGATATATCCTTTCATTTCTTCTAGGTTCCATTCTGTAATTTTTACAGGTACTGTTACTTCAGTGGCTATTATTTTAGGCACACCTACTTCGTTAATACTTATATTGGGGTCTGGAGATATGACGGTACGCGCTGAAAAATTTACACGTTTACCTGATAAATTACTTCTGAATCGCCCTTCTTTACCTTTTAAACGCTGAGCAAGGGTTTTCAATGGCCGACCAGATCTGTGTCTTGCTGGTGGAACACCTGATGCTTCGTTATCAAAGTAAGTAGTTACATGGTACTGTAATAGTTCCCATAAATCCTCTACAATCAGTTGAGGAGCCCCAGCTTCCATATTTTCTTTTAATCTTTGATTTATACGTAAAATATCTACTAATTTGTGAGTCAAATCATCCTCGGATCGTTCACCAGTTTCTAATGTGATGGAAGGCCTCACAGTTACTGGGGGTACTGGCAAGACTGTTAAAACCATCCATTCTGGCCGTGCTACTTGTTGCCCGTCCTTTGATTTTTCTGCATTTACTCCCAGGATTAAAGCATCAGAATCTGGAATGAGTTCCAACCTTTCCCTTACTTCACTTGCAGTTAATTTGTAGTTACCTTCTACCATAGAAACAGGTTTATCTATTTTTACTTCTTCCTGTTCCTCTTCACAGTGAGGACATTTGTCTCTCCTTGCAACGGTATAAACTTCTTTTATTATTTTTGTAAGGCTTTCTTCGTTTTTGATTAAGTTTTTGAATTTTTCCCTATAATCAAATATCTCACTTTCAGTTAATAAAATCCGTCCGCAAGTGTTACAAGTGGATCGTAGTATCTTGTGAATAGTATCGGCAAATCCTACGTGAATTACTGGTCTGGCCAAATTTATGCTTCCAAAGTGCCCCTGGCAGTCTCCTCCTTTGGAACCACATGTTCTACATTTTAAACTAGGATCTATAACCCCTAAACGGGGATCCATTAACCCGTTTTCAATGGGGTATCCATCTTCATCATAGGTGTCTGGTGTAACAATTTTGGTCACCGACATCTTTCTAATGTCTTCAGGAGACATTAGACCGAAGTTGATCTGGGAAATTTTCTTTAAAATTCCTGTCAAGGTTTTCTCTCCTTTATTTTACTCCTTATATAATCAATTCCCTTATTTTTTTGTTTTAATTATCTATAATCATTTTTATAATCATTTATTATCATAAATAATGAAATTAGAAAATCATTAATAAATAAGTAATCAGGCTTTATCTTCCAAAACCAGTTTAGGGAATATACATAGGCTCTTCAGTTCATCAAGCAATAATTTGAACGCATATGAAATTTCTACAGGGAATGATTCTGAATCTCCACAGATAGGACAATATTTTTTATCTCTGACACGATCCTCCACTGCTATCATACCACATTGATCACATACAACAGCTTCGTATTTATCTGATTCATCCAGCAATCTTTCTTTTAGGGCTAAAGCTGCTCCATGTGCAATTAAACAATCTCTTTCCATTTCTCCAAATCTCAAACCACCTTCTCTGGCCCTACCTTCGGTTGGTTGTCTTGTGAGAACTTGTACAGGCCCTCTAGATCTGGCATAGACTTTATCAGTGGTCATGTGGTGTAATTTTTGGTAGTAAGCTACTCCTACAAATATTTCAGCTTCAATTCTTTCACCAGTAATTCCATTGTATAATGATTCCACTCCGGCGGTTTCATATCCATTTGATTTTAGGGCTGCGCTAATATCAGATTCAAGTTCTCCTGTAAATGGAGTTCCATCTATTCTTCTACCTTCCATACAACCTGCTTTTCCACCTAACATTTCTAATACTTGCCCTACAGACATCCTTGATGGAATTGCGTGTGGATTAACAACGAGATCTGGTACAATACCATCTTCAGTAAATGGCATGTTTTCTTGGGAAACTATTAGTCCTACTACTCCTTTTTGCCCGTGCCTGGAAGCAAATTTATCCCCAAATTCGGGTTGTCTTTGGTCACGAACTCTTATCTTAGCTAAACGACTACCTTCCACAGTTTCAGTTAATAAAACTGCATCAACGGTTCCTTTCTCCCCGTGTCTAACCGTTACCGAAGTTTCTCTTCTTCTCTCAGCAACAGTACCAAATTCATCTATTTCTTCTAAAAATCGTGGGGGTGAAGTTTTACCTATTAAAACGTCTCCTGAATAAACTCTTGATTCGGGGTTTACTATACCGTCATCGTCCAGATGTCGATATGCTTCTTCAGATCGGTATCCTCTAACTCCTTTTTCAGGAATTTCGAAATTATCTTCCTGTCCTCCAGGATATCTTCTTTCGGATGCTTCATATGATCTGAAAAATGATGAACGTGAAAGACCCCTTTCAATAGATGCTTTATTAAGAATTAATGCATCTTCCATGTTATATCCTTCATAAGACATAACTGCCACAACAAAATTCTGCCCAGATGGACGTTTATCATATCCTGTGGCGTCTATTATCCTAGTTTTAACAATAGGTATTTGTGGGTGGTGTAAAAGATGGGCTCTTGTATCTGTACGCATCCCATAATTAGAAACATATAATCCCAGTGCCTGTTTGGTCATTCCTGCTTCCATGGTGTTTCTTGGTGAAGAATTGTGATTTGCAAAAGGAATAATTCCTGCACAAATACCAAGCATGGTTGATGGATCTATTTCTAAATGAGTATGATATTCATTCAAATCTCCCAAAGACATGGAAATATAGGCGTTTTCTTCTTCTTCAGCATCCAAATATTCAATGATGCCTCCTTTTATCAGATTTTCCCATCTTATTTCCCCTTTTCTCATTTTGGCGACGTGTTCTTCTTCCAATAATGGTGTTCCATTTTTAACTAGAATAAGTGGTCTTCTAGCACGTCCGGGGTCATTGAATATATAAACTTCTCCAGTTTCAGAATAATAAGTAATATTCATCTCATCAGAGATTTCTCCAGTTCGTCTCTTTTCCCTCATATCATCTACGAAACTTTCTGGATCGTCACAAGTCCCTATGAGTTTTCCGTTAATGTAAATTTTAGCTTTTCTCACGAAATTGCCTCCCATTTAAAATAAAAATAAGAATAAAGAGTTAGTTTAGAACTCCCATCTTCTTGATGATGCTTTCGATTTCTTCAGGGGCTGAACCTTCGGATATTCTGGCCATAAGGGCTAAGTTTTTCACTAAACCACAGTTAGGACCTTCAGGTGTTTCGTTAGGGCAGATTTTACCAAATTGAGTTGGATGCAAATCTCTTGCTTCAAAGTGAGGCTGACTTCTACTTAATGGTGAAACAACCCGCCGCATATGTGACAATGTCCCCATATAACTGGTTCTATCCAATAGCTGGCTTACACCCGCTCTTCCACCAACCCAATTTCCGGTGGCTATTGCATGTTTAATGTTTTCAGTCAACACATCAGAACGCACTGCCTGTTTTACAGAAGGTTCTTTACCTCTAGCCAAACTTCTTTCTAATTGATAACTCATGTCTCTGGTTAAACTGGTAAATGCTACTCTAAATAAATCTTCCATTAAATCTCCAGAAACCCTCAGTCTTTTATTAGTATAATGGTCCTTGTCGTGTGGGTCTCTCTCTTCAGAGATAACTTGTAACAACATTTCAGTCATTTCCGCTAGATAAACTGCTTTTTCTGATCTGGTCTCTGAATCCACACCCATGTGTGGTAAAAGATATCGATCAATTACATCTTCAGCTCGTTTAATACGATATTCTTCAGTCATACCTTTGGCGACTCTATTCCCAATGTATTTTATAGCACTGTTAATAAGATAATCTCGACGTTCTTCCTGAGACAAATCTTCCATTTCAGATGGTTCTAGTTTAAGGGCCTGATCTGAAACTTGTATATCGTCTGCAATAGCCATTTGGTAGTTAAAATCGTCAGAAATATGGGTGATAATTTCTTCATCAGTGGCAAGTCCTAGAGCCCTTAATAAAACAACTAGTGGTATTTCTCCAGGAACATATGGGAATGAAATTCTTAAGAAAACCCCTGTTTTTCTAGGTTTTCTGTACTCTAACGATATTCTTGCTCTAAAACCACTTTTTATTGAAGTAACAATGGCCCTAGCTCTCCTATCTGATATTTCACCTATTCGCTCTAGGATAATTTTATTTGGTGCGATTTCTTCCATTGTAACAATAGCTCTTTCAGAACCATTAACTATGAAATAACCCCCAGGATCTTGTGGATCTTCACCCTTGGCTATTAATTCTTCTTGATTTAAGTTATTTAAATGACATATGTCAGATTTAAGCATCAGAGGCAATTCTCCAATGTAAACTTTTTCAAAATCTGGTGCGCTTTCTTCTTTTTTTATAAGACGCATTTCCAGATACATATGGGCAGAATAAGTCAAATTTCTAAGCCTAGCTTCTGTTGGAAATATTAAACTTTTGGAACCATCTGCTTCTTTTGTAAATGGTTTCTTTATTTCCAGCTGACCTGTTTCAACTGTGTATTCTCCTTGTTCTAATTCAATAGGTTCTGTTATATCAATTATGTTTTGTATTCTGTGATTTACAAAGTCGTTATAGGATTTAACGTGGTGATCTACCAAGTTGTGTTCATCAAAAAACGCGTCTACCAATCCCCATGCACTCTTTTTCATGGACTCCCTCCAAAAAATAAATACCTGTAAAATATTTAGCTAAATTTTAATACTCATTTTTGTCAAATAACCAATTAAATACATATTAATCAAATATTAATACGCCTATTGACTACAAACTTGATTTGTGAGTTATTAGTGTAAAAAATATTATAGAATTAAATAAATGAAACTAGTAAATTAATCCTGAACCAATCTGTATGTAATGAATTTCCCTGCAGTAGCGCTTTTTCGAGTTATTTCAAGCACGTCCCCTGCTTTAGCTCCGATGGATTTCGCAACAGGATCATCAGAGTTTATTTTGGGGAGTTGTTCAGCATGGGCTTCAATTTTTTTTAATACTTTGGTAACTTCGGATTCAGACAAAATAACATGATCTGGAACTAGTTCGTGCTTCAAGATATCTTTCTTCACAATTTATCCTCCAGTAAAAAATCCCAATAAAAAATCAGAAAACGGGCCCGACGGGAATTGAACCCGCGGCCACTTGGTTAAAAGCCAAGCGCTCTGCCAGACTGAGCTACGGGCCCTATTTGGAACGCCCTGGCCGGGAATTGAACCCGAGTCGCGGGCTCGACAGGCCCGCATGATAGCCCCTACACCACCAGGGCAGGTTTCCAGAATTAGAGCATTTTTAAGTATTAGGTTACCTGCTTATATAGTTTACTATTAATTTGCAATATTTGTACTATATTATTAAATACTAAATTCACAGCGCTGATTTTTATGGATGTTAATATATAGATATATAATTTGATTATTTTTATAGTATTTAAATAGTACTGTTAATTGTTCTCAAATGATTATATTAAAATTGATAAATAAGACGGTTTTTTAGTTTACATCTTAGTTTGAACAATATTTAATAGTAATATTAAAATTGACATTCAATTACTTTGAGATCAAAATCCCGCCTGCCGGACTTGAACCAGCAACCCTCGGATCTACAGTCCGATGCTCTGCCGAATTGAGCTAAGGCGGGTGATTGATTATTATATGTTAAGTTTTTCATGCAATTAATTAAATACATGAAAATAATCTATGAATTTTAAGAATGGGACCACCCGGATTTGAACCGGAGTCTCAGGCTCCCAAAGCCCAAAGGATCGACCAAGCTACCCTATGGTCCCAATTTTATCATAATTTTTTAGATATATTCTATTCTTTCAAGTTATCCAAGTAATTTCTCTTACTTAGAGCCCCGGACGGGAATTGAACCCGCGACCACGAGATTACAAGTCTCGCGCTCCACCAGACTGAGCTACCGAGGCATTTTGATTTTAGATGGTATTCCCTTAAATACTTTGTGGTCATGACCTTACTAACTGCCTTCAACGGTATTTTTTAGATAAAAATTATAATTAATATTAAAACTTTTTGTTTCAATTAAAACCCTAATTACTATCTATATTAATCATCATTAAATTCATTTATTAATGAGGTAACAATTCAATTAGATGTTATAACTTTTATAGTTTGTTATTTATAGGGAATTATTAATTATATTTACATATATCTTATTATTGTGACCAAACATTAAATAAATGCTTTAATTTTCCAAATAATGATTTAATATTCTTTTATTATATTATTTTAAATTGATAATGAGCGTATTATTTTTTTTAAATTATATTGAAAAAAACATTAAGATATAATGATATGGTTTAGAGAAACCTTAAATAAAAAATTCATATCAAATAAAACAATTAAAAAAATAAGAATAATCAGTTTTGCACAAACTATTTTTTCTTGGCAATTTTTTCCAGTATAGAAACAACTGGAAGTTTTTCACCTGCAAGTAGACTTATACTTGCCCCGCCCCCACTACTGATGTGGTCAATTTCTCCTTCGAAGCCCATTTGAACTGCAGCTGCAGCCAGATGACCCCCACCAATAATTGAAAATCCTTTTGAAGAGGCTATGGCATTAAGAATGTCATCGGTACCAATACTGAATTCTGGATTTTCGAATACTCCTGCAGGGCCATTAGCAAATAAAGTTTTAGCTTGTCTTATCTTCTGTGCATATAATTTAATGGTTTCAGTTCCTATATCATAAATAGGTAGATCTGGTATTTTATTTACAGGCATATCTATTCTTTTACCATTTTTACATACGGCTACATCTACTGGTATTAAAATTTTGTCAGGGAAATTTTCCATCAATCTTTCAGCTACAGTTACAAATTCACAATAGCCTTTTTTTTCAATAAAATCTTTATTAAATTTACCTATTTTACCATTCGAAGCAAGTAAAAATATATTGGCCACGAGTCCGGTGGTTAGTATTAAATCAGCACTTCCATTTTCCAGAACATTTTCCATCACACCAATGGAGTCATCTACTTTTACTCCTCCTAAAACATAGACGCAAGGCCTCTGCACATTATCCAAAGCACCATACAGTATTTTAAGTTCTTTTTCCATTACACGCCCTGCTCCAGATGGTAATTTGAGGGCAAAACCTATTAAAGAAGGTTGTGATCTGTGTGCTGCAGCAAATGCATCATTAATAAAGTAATCTGTTACTGATGAGAGTTTTTTAACCATGTGAGTATCTGCTTGGAGGTGGGCTTCTCTTTTTAGTATCTCTTCAGAGTAAAAACGAACATTTTCAAGTAGGAGAATATCTCCTGGTTTAAGGCGAGCTATAGTTTCCCGGGCAGCACAACCAAAAATATCTTCTACATATATAACCGCCCGACCAAGTATTTTAGAAAGTACATGGGCATGCTGTTCCAGAGTAGTAAAATCCTTTTTCCCAGGGCGACTTTGATGAGCTAACAATACAGTTTTCGCTCCTTTATCGGAAAGTTCACTTATAGTTTCCGCATGAAGTTTCATTCGTGTGTCATCAAGTATAATTCCGGTAGTGGGGTCAACTGGGGAATTAATATCTACTCTAACCAGAACTGTTTTATTGTTAAACTGAAAATCATCTAAGGTATTGAATTTAATGGACATTACTCTCCTCCTAACTAGCAAATTGAAAAATCTGATAATTTATTTATATTTTACTTACCAGATCTAAAAGTGCTTTTTCAGGGTCTTTTGCCAATATAATTCCAGAAGCCAAGAGAACTCCCTCTGATCCAAGATCAAGGGCGGCTTTCATATCATCACCAGTTGAAATACCGGCACCACATAAAACTTTTACTGAAGGATTAATTTTCTGTACCATGGCCACAGTTCCTTCTACTACTTCTGGTTCGGCTTGAGAAACAGGTATGCCTGATCCTATTAATTCTGGAGGTTCCACTGCCACAAAATCAGGTCCTAAGGAAGCAACTGCTGAGCTGGTTTCAATATTATTTGTACATACTACACTGATCATTTCCTTTTCAGCAGATCTTTTCACTATCTGGTCAATATTTGCTAGATTCATCCTTTTTTCAGAGTGATTAATTAAAGTACCAGAAGCCCCTGCTTCGTGTGCACATTCCAATAAAACACTTCCAGTGTGACCACCTGCTGTAATAGGATCGATGTGCTGGCTTAGGATTGGAATATCTATTTTTTGAGATAATTGATAAATATCCATGTGCTGTGGGGCTACTGCAATGTTAACTTCAGTTTCCTTTGCTACTTTTTCACATGCTTTTGCTAATTTTAAAGCATTTTTCCCGGTAGATTCCAGGTATGTCTTAAAATTTAAAATTACAATCGGTGTTTTAGAAATTGGCTTCATTTTAATCCTCCAAATGAGCAAATACAATAAAAATTTAATTATATTACTAAATATGAAATTACTATCTTATAAAAATATTGGAGTTAATAAAATTAAAATCAATGTCTTTAAAATATCTATTTTAGAAATAAATCGTATTAAAGTTTTAAATTAAATATTCAGAAATAGCTTATTAATTATAATTTTGTAAGTAAAATAACCTTAATTAAAAGATTCTAAAAATAAATAAAAGTAAACCTGTTAAGCATTGTAAGTTACAATTACTTTACTTGCTTTGGCACATGTTGATGTGTAAGGTTTACTTCCATATCTTTTGGTTACTAATGATGGCTCAAAATTAATCCATTCACCATCAACTTTTACCTTTACCCAGCGGTGACGGGATGAATATCTGTTTGCACCCTGTACCACTCTAACGGTATATCCATTTTTTTTTAGTTTCTTTGCAGTCCAGTCAGATAGTCCCCAGCAGTCTCCGTACCCGGTTTTTTCAACCCCGGCTGCGGTGTGTGCTGCTCCGGACCTATGATTCAAATGTTTGTTAATGTATTTGGCAATCTTTTTTAATCCAGTTTTGCCTGTTAAATTGTTTAATTGTTTTTTCTCTGCTGCAGTAGCTTTATTTATTTTACTGGCAGCGTTAACCTGTGAAATGGATTGATCTATTTTCAAAGTTGTCTTTGATTCTGGTGTATCTCCTAAAATAGCACCTTGTGAAAAGGGCAAAAAACCCACTACTATTGTAATTGCAACTAGTAGTGTATATAGCGAATGTCGCTTAATTGTACCGCCTCCATGTCTAAATGCATTATTATGGCTTGTATTTAGACTTTGGTAACAACAATAGTAATAACTATATAATCATATATAAAGGTTT
>JAUXXK010000202.1 GCA_030681145.1 Methanobacteriaceae archaeon
CAGTCCCGTGCTGAATAAGAATAGTGGGACTACCATGAATAATAAAAAGATAAAGAGTGCCTTGTCTGCATTTTTTCCAGTCTCCAGTCTTCTTTTTTTATGTAAGCATACAAATCCTGATTTTTTTATTGGGTATAAAAATGGGCATCCGTAGATGGTGAAACAATCCAGGAATATGTGAGATAAAAAACCAATCACCAGGGCCAATGACAGGGTTGAATTATAAAAGCCTATTAAAATGAAAGGTATCAACCACAAAACAGAGTGGCCCCATCCCCTGCTTTTATTAGTCATACGGTCCACTATATTAGGCCATACCGATATCCATCCTCCGAAAAATATTCCAATAAAAGTGGTGGGGATATCCAGTAAATAGAATATAATAAGGACAAATAGGACTCCAGCGGTGATGTGGGTGTATGATTTCATGGCCGGCCCCCGGTGTAGATAAATGTCCGGAATATAATTATACCAAACCAGGCCCCTCCTATGAGCATAGTCCCCATAGTAGCCGAGGTTATGGTTTTAAAATAAATGAAAAATCCAATTATTGACACCACCAGATAAATTGGATAAGATATGTTAATTTCATCTTTACCTGTTTCTAGCCGGTATTCTTCCATATTAATCACTTTGAATGTTTTATAGAATTTATAGGCCTCTTTTTTAAATTCCTGATCAAAGCTGCAAATGAAGAGTATATTCTCATTCCGGTTTAGTTCTTCATAAACACTCACTTGTTTCCCGGTAAGTAAATGGAATCCATTGAATATTATTACAAGTTTTGTTGAAAATACTTTAACTTGAAGAATATTAACCAGTTCTGGAACGGTTAACTTATAGAGTGCTGGTTCTTTAGATCCAACTACGGTTTCAATAGATACAATTAAGCGGGCCTTAATTGGTGATGGTTCATTAAAAAATACACTGATATAATTAGAATTAATCCCTTTATAAATATCATACAAGTCCTTATTAAAGAATAATAGGTTTTGACCCTCTTGTAATTCCTTTGAGATTTGTATTAAATTCATACTTATAATTATTAATAAAGTTCTATATAAATTTTGTTTTTAATTTTAGTAGCACTAAAGAAATAACAGATGAAAAAATATGTTTAAAAAAAATAAACAGACAAAAACTCTAAAAAAATACGTTTAAAATAAAAAAACCCTAAAAAAAAATGTATAAATTATGAAATTAATCAAAAAATAACTACAAAAAATAATAATTATCCAATATTAACTATTCCAAACTTAAAACTCAACCCCACTTAAATCCTCCAGGGCCTCCAATAACTCATCTAAGCAAGAAACCAGGCCATCACCAACTACTCGGGTAGGGCCATGATTAATACCATTGGCATCCAGACTTTGATCACCATAGGAAATATTAATCTCCCAACTATAGCCGTCGGCCAGACAGCATCTATCATAATCTTCTTCCCATCCCCACAGGCCAATTTCTTCTAATTTTTCCCAGAAACTTATCCATTGCTCCATGGAAGGTTCCACCATATCATCGTGTGGGCCTGTGATTATTAGTTTACTTCCATCTAATTTTAAGCAAGTATGCCCGGTTTCCATTTGGAAATAGCAAAATTCCATCTCATCAGGCAA
>JAUXXK010000209.1 GCA_030681145.1 Methanobacteriaceae archaeon
CAGTATTATTAAAAAGGTAGTTATTAAAGCCAGTAGTAATTTAATTAAAAACGCTATGAGTGTATCCATACCTGGAACAACAATCTATGAAATTAATCTTTCATCGGTCTTAATGGCGGGGGCCTTGGGAATTATTAAACCAGATATAGAAAAGAATCTTGAAATATTAAATGATATTAAGCAAGAGGACATAGAAAATGCCAAAGAATTAATTAGTGATGGTTTAATTAATATAGAACTTCATGATTCTAAATCAAAATTCTACCTGGAAGTAATTCTTGAAACTATTACCTCAAATGCTAGAGTGGTAATAGAAAATTCTCATACAAATATTGTGTTAATAGAAGTTAATGGGAAAATAATTAATGAAAATCCAGTGATTATTTCTAATCAAGCTGACACAGATAATATGGATTTTTTAGATATGGGTTCTATTTTAGAATTTGTTAATAATGTTGATTTAAAAAAACTGGAAATCATTGAAAATAGTATAAATATCACTAAAAAAATCTGTAAAGAAGGATTAAACAATTCATATGGCCTTAATGTAGGTAAAAATATTAAATCTAACATAGATAATGGTTTTTTCTCTATGGACATCATTTCCAAAGCAATTTCCTTAACTGCCGCGGGTTCAGATGCTCGAATGTCCGGTTGCACTTTACCAGCCATTAGTAATTCAGGTAGTGGTAATCAAGGTATTTCTGCTACCATGCCAGTGGTGGTTGTAGCTGAACAAATGGGCATCGATACAGAGAAAAAAATTCAGGCAGTGACTTTAAGTAATTTGGTTACTATTTACATCAAATCACATTTAGGACGATTATCTGCCATGTGTGGTGCGATTATATCTTCTATGGGGGCTTGTTGTGGGATCACTTTTATTCTAGGTGGTAAAAAAAGAGAAATTGAATCTGCACTCCAGATAATGATGGCTAATGTAACAGGAATGATCTGTGATGGGGCTAAATCGGGATGTGCTTTAAAAGTTTCTACTTGTACTTATGCTGCATTTCAATCGGCACTCTTAGCAGTTTCTGGAGTTTCTATAAGTGAAAAAGAAGGTATAATTGAAAAAAACGTTGAAAAAACAATAGAAAATTTTTGTACTTTAGCTAATACTGGAATGAAAGAAGCAGATAGACTTATTCTGGAAATGATGATGGAAAAGAGCTATTCATAACTAAAAATTATTTTTTCATGAATAAATAAAGATAAAAAATTATATTCCCCTATACTAATATCTAAATTAAGAAAAAAGTGATTTTTTGCTAAATAACTTAACATAAACTATGATAACGAATAGAATAATAATTCTCTCCCTAATCATTCTTTACAGTTCATTGAAGTAGGTAAATTAATAATTATTGTGTTAAATTATATTTCAGTTTTATTAATTGAAAGTTATTAATTAAAATAAATATATTTTAAAAATAGGAATAAATTAAATTTAATTAATCTGTAAAATTATCTAAAATCAATTCATAATCATTCATTCGATTAATATTAACTAATTCCAGTTCATTTTCACATTCCTGGCCATAGAAAACAACACCATACTTAATCATCTCCCTTAAAATGGGGTTGATGTTGCTAGAATAGTGGGGTAAATATTTCTCCAGTAAAATTCTATGACAAGAGAAAGGCATACCCAGTCCTTCTGCAGAGTTTAGAAAACCCGATTCAATTCTAGATAAAACCGATATAATATTTTCCGGTTTTTCATATGATTTTATGACATCAATTAAATTGGTAAAGGTCTGGGTGCTTACTGTAGGTTGATCTGCGGCCGCACATAAACATATCTTCCCAGTGGAATTTTGAACTCCATTAAGAAGAGATTGGGATAGGGGGACATCTGGTGGTTGATTTTCAATGATTTTTATTCTATCATCATCGATATCGTTAATTGCAGGTATTATTTCCTCCTGGAAGTGGCCCACCACCACTATGCATTCGTCAACATCAGCATTAAGGACTCTTTTTATGGTATGGGTAATTACTGGTTTTTCCTGGATTTCTAAAAGCAGTTTATTTTTCAGAGGTAAGTCTTTTTTTTGCTGGTCTTCTTGCATCCTGGTATTCTTCCCGGCAGCAGTAATAATAGATGATACTGATAAATCCATTAATTCACCTTCCCCTCAGCAGTTATAATAGGTAATACTGATAAATCCATTAATTTAAAGTAATTAAAGATTCTAAAAAAAAAGAAAGTGATTGAATTAGTTTGGAACCAGTTCAATCATTTTAGCAAATATCCTGGTGTTTCCACCATTCCCAGATGTCCACATGATAATCTGAACCGGATTTTCACCGCTGTTATAAACCCTGATTCCGGTAGCCGGGTTGAATCCATATAATACGGCATCGTGTTCCCAGGTCATTCCACGAGGCAATGGAAAATTAGCACCAGCACTTATTGCCCTAAGAGCCCTTGCAGGCGGGCATGATCCATGGGATGCATATCCTCCAGGAGCTTTTGGGTCTCGGGATGATGTGAAATCCACGGTTTCTTTACCAGATGAAACAGTTTGTGGAGGAATAATGGTACCGTTCCAAGCTGCTGAAAAAGACCGGGCATTGTAGGCCCTTTTGGAATCATCGTACTGAGGATATGATCCAAGATAACTTACAACACTAGAACCATTAACTGCAGTATAACCATTCATATAAACCATTACCGGAGAACCTTCAGGATAATTTACCATATAATCCACTGCGGAATCACCGAATAATGATTTAATCTTATCCGGGGATACATAGTTTCTTCCGTCAGTAAAATTATCAATACCGAAATTAATGGCTATTTTATCATTATTATCGGAGTCATTATACCATTGTTTCAATTCATTAACAGAAACATATTGGTGGAATATTGTATCGTTGTTAATATTATCATAAGCAACCGTTTTAATGGTTTTATTATTTTCCATAATGTCCAAACCCTTGCTGGTCTTAACAGCATAGGTATGAGGCATTTTAAATCCCCAAACAAAAGTTCCTGGTGATTTTACTTCCAATTTATCTCCGGTAACAATTAATATACCTGGGCCTTCAAATCCTTGGGCTATACCAAACCTTGAAACACTACTACTGGTCATCTTAGATATAGGTATCCTGACCACTCCCGTTAACAATGCTTCTAATATATCTAAAAATCTTGAATCTTTGGCGTATTCTATAATATATGTCGGGTGGCTGATAAACGGAACTTTTCTTATTTTATTATCATCTACTACATCCATTCCTTCTAGAACTGTATCTCCTATTGACATACTGGCTATTTCATCAGCTTTTTGAGGAGGGTAGTATTTTTCTAGGAATACTCCTGCAGGAAAAAGAACAATTGCAAGTACTATAATGGCAACAAATAATTTAAAGGCAGATTTCTGGTAGAACTTTTTTGGCATATTTAACTCCCCCTTCTCCTAAAACTAAAATTATATCATTTTCTTTATATATTTCCATAGCTTTTTTTAAACCTTCGAAAACCTGTTCTTTACTTGAGCCTAATGTTCCAATTTTGGATCTTTCATTACTGGCTTCGGTGAATATTAGCTCTTTTTTTATAAAATCCGAAGATCTTTTAGCAGCATATGATGCGGGTATAATAATATCAGTGTTATTTAATATTTGGGCTATCTCATTATCTCCTTCCAGGCCACTTTCTGATGAAATTGTGTTTACCACAATCAATTTAGCTGTTTTTTTCGGTTTAACTGCTTGAATAGCAGCTTTAACACCAGCAGGTTTATGGGCATAATCTATAATAATTTTAGGGTCTTTATTAATCTCTTCAAAACGGCCCTCTACTCCTTCAAACTGTTCAATTCCATGAACTATATCTTCAAAGTCCACTCCCATGACAAGAGCAGCTGAGGCAGCTGCCAGAGAATTATATACATTACAAATGCCGCCATTTTTAAGTTGTACAGTGGAACTATGGGATCCGATGATTAGTTTAAATGAGTTTTCATTCACTTGGGATGCTATTACATCAAGTTCTGG
>JAUXXK010000215.1 GCA_030681145.1 Methanobacteriaceae archaeon
TAGTATACAATTATAATATAGGTGCTACAATTAATCTTATTTATTCTTATTCTCTATTACTGGCATCAATCTTCATTTTAATTTTTATATTAATCAATTCAGCAAAGATTTACAAGTTTCAAGTATTAGCAATACTATTAGGCATATTATTTCCATTTATTTTTAATATAATTTACGCTTTGAACTTATTTAATATTTCTGCGAATATAACTTCCATTTCATTTACTGTAACAGTCATTATGCTAAGTATTGGTGTTTTTAAATACCAATTACTAGATGTCTTGCCCCTAGCCCATAATAAAATATTTGAAAATATGGGTAGTGCATATATGGTTTTTGATTATCAAAACAGGTTACTTGAAATAAATAAAAATGCTGAAAAGATGTTTAAAATAAATAATAATGATATAGGAAAACCATTAAACCTAATTTTAGATGATGATGAATTTAAATCCATATATTATGATTCAAATATCCATAACAACGAAATGCAATTAAAAATCTATGATAATAACTGGGTTTCTATTCAAAAAACCCGTATTGATTATTCTAGAACAGATTATGGTTTTTTGGTTATTATAACAGATATAGGCAAACGTAAAAAATATGAAATGGATTTAAAGGAAAGTCAAAGAGCTTTAAATACGTTAATAAGTAATTTACAGGGAATCGTGTACAAGTGCAACAATGATAAAAAATGGACCATGAAATTTATGAGCAATGGGTGTTTAGAATTAACTGGTTACCCCTCTGAATATTTTATAAATAATAATAGGAAATCTTATGGCTCAATTATCAATCATAAAGATCAAGAGCATATATTAGAAGAAATACAAAATGCTTTACTCAGAAAAGAACCATTTGAAATAATTTATCGTATAAAAACGTGTTCGGGTGGAGAAAAATTCGTTTGGGAGAAAGGAAGAGGTAAATTTTCTAAAGAGGGAGAAGTAATTGCTTTAGAAGGATTCATTACAGATTTGACTGCCCTTATAAATGCTGAAAAAGGACTTAAAAAGTCTTTAAAAGAAAAAGAAGTTTTATTAAAGGAAATTCACCACAGAGTAAAAAATAATATGCAGATAATTTCCAGTCTGCTCAATTTACAGTCAAAGTACATAGAAACAAAAACACCAGAAGAAATTCTGAAAGAAACTCAAGATAGAATAAAAACTATGAGCCTAGTTCATGAAAAACTTTATAACTCCCAAGATATTGAAAAAATCGATTTTGGAGAATATCTTGAGGGTCTTGTATTGATTCTGGCCCGTTCTTACGATACTTCTTATTTAAATATTCAGGTTAATGCTAGCCAGATATTTATGGATATAAACTCCACCATACCTTGTGGATTAATTGTTAATGAATTGATAACAAATGCCATTAAACATGCATTTCCAGAAAATGTTCATGGAAAAATAAATGTGGACTTTTACAAAGAGGAGGATAATTTAAAATTAATTATACGCGACAATGGTGTGGGAATTCCAGAAGATATTGATATTGAAAATGTCAAAACATTGGGTTTAAATCTCTTAATCAGCTTGGTTAATCAGCTTGATGCGAGTTTGAAGATAGATAGGACAAATGGAACATCAATGGAAATTACATTTAAAGAATTAAAGTAAATAAAAAACTTTAATATAATTTTATTGCCCAAAAATAATAACTAAAAATACTAAATCAAATATAAAAATTTGTTTACATTATATAATATACAAAAAAAATAGATAACTTATTTTAATGCCGTTATTATAATAGAATTGATTTCTATTTTATTTTAATAAATAAGAATGGAAAATATTTGATTATTATTGTAAATTGATAGATATACATATTTTATTCAAAATATGTTTAATTTCTTTAACAGGTGCTCATATGAAACTAGAAGAACTTCTAAAAAAATGTCCTAAATGTGGATCTCAGGATAAAACTGCTCAGCGAAAAATTATAGATGAACACAAATCACGCGCTACTCTCAAGGCAATTGTTTGTGAAAAATGTGGATATGTGTTTGAATCTGAGGAAAATAATAAAAAAGAAGAATAAGATAAATTATGTGAAATTCACTGATTCACGATTTTCATATATTCATTTTTAATTAAACTAATAGTACTTTAAAATTCAATCAATCATTTAATTTAAAAATTTTTTTATTTTAATTATTCATTTGCCTATTTTGCATGATGTATATAATTAAGGAAATATTTAAATTTAAATTAGGAAAACTACTTTAAATGATTCTAATATAAAATAATGTTAATTATTCGTTAGTAATATCCCAAATATAAAAAAAATTATCATTTATTAATTAAAATAAAGGTGTCAAAATGACTTTTCATGTAATGTTAATTCCAACTTTGGACTGTCCATCCAATTGCAGTTATTGCTGGGGATCCAAGAAAGGTTCCGGAATGATGAATATCCAAATTATTGAAGACGTTGTTAAATGGCTTAAAAACTTCAGAGAAGAACCAATACACTTCACATTCCATGGGGGAGAGCCATTACTTGCAGGAATAGATTTTTATAAAAAAGCCCTTCCTTTACTAAAAAATGGAGAATATCAAGGCGCAGGTTTTTCTCTTCAAAGTAATTTATGGTTAATTGATGATGAAATGGCCCAGTTATTCCATGATTACGGCGTGGCAGTGAGTACCAGTATTGATGGTCCACAGGAATTAAATGACTATCAAAGAGGAGAAGGATATTTTGAAAAAACCATGAGAGGTTATGAAATTGCAAAAGCCCACGATGTCAGGGTTAGCTTTATTTGCACTTTTACTTCCTATTCCAAAGATTACTATGATGATGTTTATAACTTCTTTGCAGACCATGGATACAATATTAAATTACATGCTGCTTTACCTTCAATGCGCGATGATAATGCAGATTCATGGGCCCTTGAACCAGAAGAACACGGAGATCTTTTAATCAAACTTTTGGATAAATACTTAGAAAATCTGGATAAAATCGAAATAAAAGACTTTGACCATCTCTGCAAAAGTGTTTTTATTCGAAGAGGTACTTTATGTACCCTAGCCGATTGCATGGGCGGTACATTTGCTGTGGGCTATGATGGAAATATTTACCCTTGCTATCGTTTTGTGGGTATGGATGAATATATAATGGGTAATGTTAAAGACCACCCCTCCATGGAAGATTTGATGGAATCTCCTGCATGGGAAATGCTTCAAAAATTTAAAAAATTCGTAGATGAAGACTGTAAAAAATGTAATTATATAAAATTCTGCAGGGGAGGGTGTCCTTACAATGCCATAAATGCCAATGAAGGTAGTCCTGAAGCAGTAGACCCACACTGTGCTGCATATAAAATGATTTTCAAAGATATAACAGATCGGGCCAATAAAGATTTTTTAAACTCTAGTATCCCTATGCCTGGCATGTCTCTACCAAAAAAAGTAGATAAGAATAAAAAAGCTAGTATTATGGATCTTATGCTAAAAAGATGATTTTTTGGTTAAATCGCTAAAAAATATTCTGAAATAACCTTTTTATTTATTTAAATAGGGTATTAAAATTAATGGGATTTGTCCAGGGCAGAATTAGATATTATGGATTTCTGAATAAATACTGTGTATTCCACAAAATCAATTACTGATTTGATATATTCTCTAGCATCATCAACATCATTTAAATTATGATCCTTATTATTGAGTACTTCCATAAATCTTTTTCTCAATTCATTTTCCAACGATGCAGATAAGTATTCAAATAAATCATTTAGGTTTTCTTCATCCATAGCCTGTTTAATACGTCTGGTAATTGAATCCAAATTCTTAGATGATTTAATTCCCTGAAAATGTTCACCTCTACTTTTTAAATGTAGTCGAACCACAGTTTCAAAAAACCAGTAGTCTGCAATTTCCGCAGCATCTTCATTTAATTCTCTCAAAAATACTGATTTTTCAAAAGCCTCTTTTAACTCTTTTTCATCGTCTTCACTTACATAAGCAAGTACATAATTTACATTTTCCATTTCAAGAGCTACTTCTGCTGCTTTTACCACCGGTCCATCCATAGAATCGCATTTAAAAACCAAAAAAATCCCTCCCAATCATCCATGAAACTAATTTTTTAGTCAGATATTATTTTTGTATTAACTATAATTTGTAACATGTCATTTAATCAAAATAATTATCAGCACCAATGCGAGGAATATATTTCAATTAATGAATATATTGCTAAATTTTTTATAACTTTAAATGTATAAATTAAGTTTAGTTACGTGTTATTTGGTCGTAAATATAAATTGCTA
>JAUXXK010000254.1 GCA_030681145.1 Methanobacteriaceae archaeon
TAAAGGACCAGGTATGTCTCTTATGGAGTTAGCAGTGGCTATGAAAAATACATCGGATAAATCATATGGTACTTCCAGATAGTGGTCAGAGAAAGTGTTGTTCTGCTCAGGATCCAGTACTTCTAGAAGGGCACTGGCGGGGTCACCGTTATATGAGGCCATTAATTTATCAACCTCATCCATTATGAACACAGGGTTGGTTTCACCTGCACGTTTCATACCATTGATGATTCGACCAGGTAATGCTCCAAGATAGGTTCTTCTGTGTCCTCTTATCTCAGACTCATCCTTAACACCACCTAGACTTATACGCACGTATTTTCTCTCCAGAGCATCAGCTATACTTTTACCAAGACTGGTTTTACCTGTTCCTGGAGGTCCTACAAGTAACAATATGGATCCTTGCTTGTTCTTTTTAAGTTTCATCACAGTAAGGTGCTGGATTATACGATCTTTGACTTTATCAAGGCCATAATGCTGTTCGTTTAATATTTTTCGAGCAGCTTCGATGTCAATCTCTCTGATTTCACTATCTCCCCATGGTAAGGCAGTTAATAAATCCAGATAATTACGGATGACATTTTCTTCAGAACTATGTGGGCCTTGTCTTTCTAATTTGGCTACTTCTTCCAGGGCTACTTTTTTAACCTCTGCAGTCATGTTGGCTGTTTCAATAAGATCACGGTAATCTTTTTTACCGCCGGTGCCCTCAGTTTCATCCAGTTCATCCTGAATGGCTTTAAGTTGTTCTTTTAACATTGCTTCCCGGTGTTTTTTATTCATTTCCTCATTTACCTTGGAAGCCATCTCAATTTGATATTTTAATGATTCTTTTTGCTCAATTAAAACATCCAGGAATCTTAAACTTTTTTCTTTTAAGGAGCGAGTTTCCAGTAATTCTTGTTTTTCTTCCAGGGATAAGCGCAGGTAAGGGAACATATAAGCAATGAGCTTATTCAAATCATCCAGTTTATTTACCTTTTCCACATATGCTTGGGAGCCCTTGAAGTTTTCACTTATCTCGGATACCAGATACCGGATGTGTTTAATTGTCTCAACCATATTATTTTCATCCAGATCATCTATATCTGGACTTAACTTGTAAGTGGCCCGATAATTCCTACCATCAGAGATGAATTCATCTATTTCAACTCTTTCAATGATATCCACTTTGAGCTGGTAGAAATCTCTCATTTCTTTGGCACTGATAATTTTGACTAATGTACCCACCCGGTAGAATTCGGATTCTGTGTATATTCCCCGGTTGTTTCCATCTTTAACTGCTAATGCTATTCCATAAAAATCATCTTTAGCTACTCTATTATAAATTTCACTTCCAATATTTTTTCCAATTTTTAAATTCATGTCAGTTTCATGTAATAAAACCATTTCGGGTATAACTAATACAGATAGTTCTTTATTAGCGTTCATTTCTCTCATAATATCCCTCAAGTTATTGTAATTTTGATGACCGTCATTTAACGGTTCTTTGTGATTTTTTTAGGACAAAAAAAATATTGATCTCCGTATTAATGGAAATTTGGTCCTAGGTTATTCCTTTTCTTCCAAATAGTTACATTTGGTTAAAACACATCCAAATAAAAAATCAATCTTTTGTTTGTGTTTTACCAGGGCACTCTGATTAAATGTGTAGTAAGTTTGGTTGCCCTGTTTTTCAGCATCGAGAATTCGAGCTGTTCTTAGCACTTTAAGATGTTGTGATGCTGCTGGTTGGGTTAATCCCATCATTCGGGCCATCTGTGTAACATTGACTGATTCTAGTTCGCCAGAAGCTAGAGAATATACTAACATGATCCTATTAACGTTAGCCAGTGCTTTAAACAGCTCTTCCAATTCTTCTGAAATGTCACATGAACATTCAGAATTTATCCTCAGCATAGTTCATAAGTATATACTTATATACTTATAAAGCTTTCGGTTTTAAATACCTAAGGTTAGTAAAATAGAAATTCATGAAAAATTATTAACAACCTCGATTTTGCGTAATTAAAATACCAATAACATGATTAGAATACGATTTTACATGATTTATAGTTACTAAAAGATTAGTTTTACTCTAAATTAAATCACAAAATATACTATAAATAAAAACCAATGATTAGTATATGATACTCATAGTAGGCGGAGCAGGATATATTGGCTCCCACATCAACAAAGTGCTCCATGAACATGGAGAAGAAACACTGGTACTGGACAACCTTAGCTATGGACACGAAGAATTTGTTAAATGGGGAGAGTTCATAGAGGGCGATATTTCAGATACCTCACTTTTAGAGGAAATATTCGAAAAATACGATGTTGATGCAGTTATGCACTTTTCAGCATTCACCTATGTAGGCGAATCAGTAGAAAATCCTGAAAAATATTATATTAACAATTTAAAAAATACATTAAACCTTCTAATAACTATGAAAAAGCACGGAGTAAATAAATTCATCTTTTCATCTACCTGTGCAGTTTATGGCGAACCAAAAACACTCCCTATTACTGAAGACCACCCTTTAAATCCCGTGAATCCTTATGGAAATTCAAAATTAATGGTAGAGAAAATATTAGAGGACTATTCTAAGGCCTATGATTTTAAATATGTTTCACTAAGATATTTCAATGCGGCCGGTGCTGATCCAGATATGGAAATCGGAGAATGGCATCAACCAGAAACTCACCTCATACCATTAGTACTTGATGCGGCATCGGGTAGAACAGAATCTGTCAGTATTTTTGGTACAAACTATCCCACCCCCGATGGAACATGTATAAGAGATTATGTTCATGTTCTAGATCTTGCCCAAGCCCATTATAAAGCATTGAATTATTTGAAAAATAATAATAAAAGTGAAATATTTAATTTAGGTAATGGTAATGGATTTTCAGTCCAGGAAATTATACATACCTGTGAAGAAGTTACTGGGCTTGAAATAAATACCCAGGAGGCTTCTCCACGCCCTGGTGACCCACCAGTACTTGTGGGGAGTTCCCTGAAAGCCAATGAAATATTGGGATGGGATCCAGAATGGAGTGATATAAACGATATTATATCTACTGCATGGAAATGGCACCAACAGTTATATAAAAAATCAACCCAAAGTTAACTTATAAATATTTTTTAAATAATATTAATTAAAATATTCAAATGAGTTAACAAAATATCTCTTTTTTTAAAAAATATAAATAATACAATACTATATCATCTTTTAAGATAATTGATAAAATCGGTGCATAATCTTGGATCAAAGAGAAGCTAGAAATGAATTAAGGAAAGGAATAAATCTTTCCAGAAGCAATAAGCCATCAGAAGGTATTTATTATCTTCAAAAAGCATTGGAAAAATTTTCCGATTATGGTGATGTGAAGAGAACCGCACAGACACTACTGGAAATAGGAAAAAGCTATTTTCAAATGAATGAAAATCAATTATCATACGATAGTTACTACAACGCTCTGGAGCTTTACAAAGAATCAGATGATTTAATTGGACAGGGACATAGCTATGCCGGCATGGCTCTTGTTGAAGAGAAGAAAAAAAGATACGATGAATCCAGAAAACTCTATCAAAATGCTATAAATAAATTTAATAAAGCTAAGGATTATGAGAATGAATCTAATATTACCTCTCATTTGGCCAGCGTCATGGAATCACAGGGTGCATATCAGGAAGCATTGTATGAATATGAACGTTCCATTGAAATTAATATTCTTAATAAAAATCCAGCTAAAGAACTTCATCATTATGGGCGTATTAAAAATTTAAAAGCAAAAATTAAAGAAAACAGTACTAATCGTATCCAACTTTTAATTTTAATTGGATATCTTGGTCTTTTAATTTTCGGAGAACTGGTTACCACCTATTCATTTAAGGAATTTGGTCTGGTCATACATTTTGGTATATTGATTGCTCTTATTGTGCATTCATCAATGAGTAAATCCTATCCTTATGCTACTCTTTTGAGATCAATGATAGTGTTACCAATAATACGTATTATAGGGCTCACCATGCCCCTTATGAATATTCCAACGTTGTATCTATTCCCTATAATAGCAATACCCCTATTTTCCTCTTCCATAGTATTGATGAGAGTTCAACACATTACTAGAATAAGAGTGGGTCTTATCTGGGGAAATTTGCGTACACAATTTGCAATTGCCATGACTGGATTCTTTTTAGGGGCAATAGAGTTTGTAATTTTACGTCCCTTACCATTGATACATACATTTGATGCAACTAATTTAATAATAGGTGGGATAATCCTTCTTATGTCGACTGGTCTGGCAGAAGAGCTATTATTTAGGGGAATCATACAGAAGAATACCGAAGATATTTTAGGATTTGGTGTGGGACTGTTATACACGTCCCTTTTATTTACCAGCCTTCACATTGGATGGGATTCAATTATAGATTTAATATTTGTATTTATTGTGGCATTATTCTATGGTTACGCCTTTCAGAAAACCCGGAGTATTTTTGGAATTACCCTTTCACACGGAATATCCAATTCAGTCCTGTTTTTAGTAATGCCTTTTTTAGTAATCTAAAAATAAATATTAACTTTTAAATTACTTTGATCTAACATACAAATAATAAAATATTAGTTTTAAATTATTATTCTTTTTTTAATCATAAATCAGAAAATAATTAGTATAAATTCCCCAATTTAATTTTTACTTCTATTAAATAATTAATAGAATAATAGTGGAATAAAATAAAAAATAAAAATAAGTAAAAATTTAAGATTTTAAAAACTAATAAAAAAAAAATATTAAAATAGTTAAATATCATTTTAGAAGATTATTAAGATAATCCACTAATTCTTTTCGGGCATCCGGTTGTTGCAAGGCAAATTCCAGAGATGTTTTTAACCATTCGACTTTGTTACCTATGTCATAGGTTTTTCCTTTAAATACAAGACCATAAATATCATCAAGTAGCCTCATAGCGTCAGTTAACTGGATTTCACCACCAAAACCCGGTGGTACTTCATCAATATAATCAAATATTTTACTATCCAATATGTATCTACCCATTATGGCCAAGTTGGATGGTGCTTCATCAACAGAGGGTTTTTCAATCATATTTTCAATTAAATAGAGATTTTCCTCCTTTAATGAACCCTTAATTATACCATATCTTTCCACTTTATCACAGGGTACTTCTTCCACGGCAATGGCTGAAGAACCGTATTTAGCATGAACATCCATTAGTTGTTTAGTGCAAGGAACATCAGATTGTGTGATGGTATCACCTAATAGTACTGCAAAAGGCTCGCCATCAATATGCTTCCTGGCACAGTAAATTGCATCTCCTAACCCCTTCTGTTCTTTTTGGCGAACATAGTAAATATCAGCTATTTCTGAGATGGACTCAACCATCTCAAGATAATCATTTTTACCACTTTCTCTTAAAGAATATTCAAGTTCAAATGATCTATCAAAGTGATCCTCAATGGATCGTTTTCCTTTTCCGGTGACAATCAAAATATCATCAATTCCTGAAGCCACCGCCTCCTCTACCACATATTGTATGGTAGGTTTGTCAAATACTGGTAACATTTCTTTTGGCTGGGCCTTGGTAGCTGGTAAAAATCTAGTACCTAAACCCGCTGCTGGTATAACTGCCTTCATATAAACACCTTATTAGTTATTTATTAAATTAGCACCAATTCTTTACTAAAATATTGTGCTATCAACTTATAATCTTTAAATACATTAAGAATTTTGATTATTATAAAAGTTACTATAAAAAATCTATAAATTAACAATTTAAAAACTATGCCCACTTTTAAAAAATCTATAAATTTGGATAATTTTATCTAAATCAATACAATTTATTGTTATAAATCAATTTCAGTCACTATAATCAAATATAAAAAAATAAAGGAATTAATTAAATATAAAAAGTCTTTTCAACTGTTCTAACATTTTTCGGATTCTTTTCAGCTACAGGATGCAGATAAAACTCCGAATCCATAGCAATACGAGTATCTTCTTGGGTTAAATTAAAGGTTCCTTTCCAGTAAGTAATCTGGCCTATAATTTCAAATGACCCATTAAATAGTTTACCATTATTAGAAAAGTTTCCACTTCCCACCCAAGCAGCACAACTCATATTATAAGTTCCATTAAACTCTGTATTGAACATGGCTGATTTTAAATCTCTATTATAAAGGGCCATTAGTGTATCCATAGTTATATGGATATTTTCAAGATTCCCGGTTCCATTTAATCCTTCAGGTGTATAATCCAGAGGAGACTCAGAATCTTCAGCATTAGGAATTTTTATGAAAAACTTAAAATCCTTACCTTTACCAGTAATATTATAGTAACCTCCTAAAGATCCACTTTCAGGTGTATTGGCTGGTAAAGAAACGTATGATGTGTAATTATAAGGGATCTGTTCGAATATTACTTCATCAAGGCCACCGTAAGCAATTCCCAAAGCAAAAATTCCAAGAAGAGCTAAAATACTTGCAAACACTAAAACAATAGCTTTTAATTTTTTATTCATTGATTTCAACCTAAAAGATTAATTAAATATAATATTATTTATTCATTGATTTCAACCTAAAAATTAATTTTAATAAATATTATTTTATTTTTATAAAAAATTTCAGTATCAAATATTAATAAAATGTGCAGGGTAATTTAAAATTAAAAAAAGAAAGAAAAAAAGATTATTTAAGTGTTTAACCGCCAGCTACAAGATTACAGAGTTCAGGTTGTTGTAAAATTGTTATTGTAACTGATTGATCTGCATTAACTGTTATTTGATATTCAAGATATAGTGTTTTCATATTAGAAATGAAACCTACACCTTTAACAGTATCAGTTGTAACTTCAATCTGACTTTCAGTAATGTTGGAAGGCAGTTGTAAAACCTTATGATTTGGGAAGCTTACAAATGTAGCATTAAGATTTCCTTCAGGTTCAGGAGTGTTGGACCATCCATTTAATGTATGGGTTACAACACCAGATCCGGTCGGATTAGAATCAACTGGGTCTAACCATAGTTTACCACGGATAACCGTACCCGCAACTAATGATTCATTGCCAAAGCCCAGTTCGTTTGATAAGTCAAGTATAACTTTATCACTTGGTTTGGTCCAGTAATCAAAATACATGTTAGTAGTTGTTCCATTCTTTAAGGTGACATTTTCCAGTACACCAGCAGAATGTACCCAAGAAGTTCCATTATTATGGTAGGCTATTTTAGTTCCAGCTTCAGTAACTTGAGACTGAGCTGAAGGATTAGACACCATAAAAGCTGCTACTCCTATAATTGCAACCAGAATAATTAATGCTGATATATAAATAACGTTTTTGTTCATTTAAATCACCTACAAAATGGTAGCAATCTTGTAAGTAACAACAGCAGTGAAAACTAGAAAAAGAGGAACAATTGCTACATTAGATCCCTTTATAAACGAGCTTATCTTGTTACTGCGCTCAACTTCTGAGCTTAGAATTTCTTTTAATGCTAAAAATAAAATTAGTGCAATGACTGCCATTACACTATAAGCCATAACCTCGCCCATAGTTGTAGTAGTAGTTGTAGTAGTTACAGTTGAAATCATCTTTTTACCCCTATTATATCTTATTTATAATGAGTTTACGCAGGTATATAAAAGTTATTAATTAATCCCCTTGTGAAATTATAATTATTATAACTAATATTCTAATTTTAAAACTATATAAATACTTGTTTAATACTCCCGAGCCCATTTCTATGAATAAATTATAATTCTTAATTAAATTAAAATAATTAAAATAATTTTAAAAATTTATAATTACTTTCTAATAATTATTTGGATAGATGGCAAGTTTAAAAATTCCTTTCTGGACATTTTAATTATTTTAACTGTCTTTTGGTGGTTTTTTAAACCAGATATTATCTCTACCTCTTTTTTGGTGAGTTTAGAAAGTTCTTTAATAATCTCTTTATTGGCCTTGCCTTTTTGAGGCAAAGATTTTATCCGTATTTCAATTTTTTCTCTCCATGAGTTATATCCTGAAATTTGAAATTTGTAAGCATTAGGAGATACTTCGATATCCACCATTATTCCACCATCAATCTCTTTTACTGCTTTCATGAAAGATCACTAAAATATTGATTAACCGTGTTTAGTAACTACTTGTCAAGTTGTTTTAGGAATTTGTTTTAAAAAATTTGATTAAACAATTAATATTATCGACTATTAACATTCAATCCTTAATTATTTATTTTATTTTTAATAAATAGTTATTAAATGAAATCAGTAACTAAAAAAATATTTAAGGATGGTTTTAAAAAATGATTAAAAAAATATCTCTTTCTGGAATTTGGGTATCTGACCAGGACAAGTCCATTGAGTTTTTCGTAGATAAATTAGGTTTTGAATTACAAGAGGATGTCATTTTCGGAAATTACAGATGGGTGGAAGTGATTCCTCCAGGTGCTGAGACCGGTATACCATTGGCTAAAGCATATCCTGGTCAAGAAGTTGAAGTAGGTGGTTTTACTAACATAGTTTTTAGTACTGATGACATAAAGGCCACTTTTGAAGAGATGGAATCTAAAGGAGTTATATTTATGGAAGAACCCGCTGAGCAAGAATGGGGTATGATGCAGGCCATGTTTAAAGATATTGATGATAATATATTCCTTCTTGTAGAAAGAGATTAATTAAGGATTGATTAAAAAAACATCTGAAAATAGGGATAAATGAAGATTTAACGGAATATTTAAAAAAAATACGGAGAAATATTCAATAAACCAAACTATGTTTGGACAACTTCCAGAATGGTAAAGTATAAATACTCAAAAAGAGAGATGTTGATGTACTTCCATTTTACGAGTGTTTTTTAACAAATGCGGGGGTGGTCGAGCGGTCAAAGGCGCTAGGTTGAGGGCCTAGTGGGTCAGTCCCTTCGCGGGTTCGAATCCCGTCCCCCGCACCATAATAAATAAAATAATTCATTTTAAAATCAATAAAGTATATAATAATTGCTTATTTTTTAAATTAATAATAATATAATCGAATTTTTAATGGCCAAATTTCTTTTAATTATAAATAAATTATAATAATTTTCTTAAACGATTTTTATAAATTAATATGCAATCTGATTTTTAATTATTGATAATATTCACTAATTTACAATGATTTCTACCTTCATTTCTTCTCTATTTATTAAATCATTTATTAAATCCCTATTTAAATCACAAGCTGCTTTATCTGCTTTTATCATCAATGTTCTTCCACATTTATACTCACTTTTTCTGCATACAATATCTGTAGGGTGATCTAATAGTAAATTAGGATGTCCAAAGCCACTTATTTCATCATGAGCATTTTTTGTACTTAAAATCACTTTTACAGGAACATCTTTGGCTAGGGCATTTTTAAATTCTTCTGAAAAATTTTTCATAGATTTGTCAGATGCCACTCCCACAATACAATCCGCAGCTATCCCTATGTCTGGATCTGTGGTAACCTCAAATGTGGTTTTATGTTTAGATGTTACATTAGAATGTCCGTGCGTTATAATAGTAAATTTCATTTAAATCACTTTATAATTATTATAAATCAAATTAATATATTCAAATTAGTATGTATAAATCAAATTAATATCTTTTTTACTTAAAAAAATTATTTTATATTATTATTTAAAAAAAGTATAGTTATCGTGATTTCTGCAGGGTAAAACAAGCAATTTTGCTGAGATGCTCATGTTTACATTTATTCTGGTACTTTAATTCCCCAGATTGCAACAAGGCCCATGATAATTTAAGGGCCGTTTGTTAAACCTAATCTTTAAATCCTATAGGGTAACTCCTAAATAACCCTAGTAATCCTTAAGACTAGTGATATACCAATGATATAAAGCAACCATTTGCAACCGCCATTTATTCACCCCTAAGATAATTAAAAGGCCCTGCAGAAACTCATATTATATTTAATAAATTCTTATAATATAAATGTTGTTTAATCATCTTTAACCTAACTTAAGCGAAATTATTAAAAGAAATTTATTAATTTATGAGAATTTGGATAAAATAAGAGGAAAATGAATATTTAATTCAAGAAATAAAAGTAGTATAAACAAATATTCACTAAGTATATGAAGTAATATCAGTTAAGATGTGCCGTTTATGAAAGGAACTTACTGTTTAATTATAGAAGTCTGTGAAGATGTGAAATTAAAGGTGGGGAGACTTGGCCAACTCGACCTTAAACCAGGTTTTTATGTTTATATTGGATCTGCTCTCAATTCACTGGAAAGCCGAATAAAAAGACATTTATCTAGTGAAAAAAAATTACACTGGCATGTGGATTATCTTCTTTTAAATAAGAAGTCTAAAATGGATGATGTTTTATTTGTTATCCGTGAGGATAAAATAGAATGCCAGATTGCGGATTATATTTCCCAAAAAGGCGATCAAATTATTGGTTTTGGTTGCTCTGATTGTAAATGTGATTCACATCTCATTTATTTTAAAAATAGTAATGATGCTCATAAAAATGTGGAATCAGCCTTTAAAAGTTTAGACCTGGAAATAAAAGATCTTAACTATTTATTGAATCTGGAATAATAAATTTTAAATCTGAAAATAAAAGATTTCAATTATTTGAATAATAGAAAAAAATAGAAAATATGGCTAAAGACCCAAAATAAATAGAAAATAAGTAATTTAAACATCACTGAAATTTATGGAAAAATTCTTCAAATTCATCAATATCCATGGGATTAGGAACTGTGAACTTATCATTATCATAAATATCCCGGGCCAATTTTCTATATGAATCTGCTTGTTTTGAGTCTGGAAACTTTTCCATAACTGTTTTAGCATCATATTCACTTTTTTGAACCAGTTGGCTGCGGGCAATCACTCCCACAACGCGACTACCAATGGCACTAGCAAATTCAGAAACTGTTTTTTCCTCATTTTCAATACCCTTGCAGTTGCAGATGATGCCTCCTAAGTTCCCTTTTAGTTTTTTAATTCCCTTAGAAATATTATTAGCTGCGTAAAGGGCCATATATTCGCCGGAAGTTACCACATATACCTCATCGGCAAATTCCTCCCTTAATGGCACGGCAAATCCACCACAGACCACATCTCCCAGGACATCATAGATTACTACATCCAGATCGTCACTGAACACACCTAATTTATCTAGAAGATTCATGGACACAATAACTCCCCGACCAGCACATCCCACACCAGGTTCTGGGCCTCCGCTTTCCACACACATTACTTGATTGAATCCCTCAAAAACTACATCTTCTATCTGGGCCTGTCTTTTATCTTTTAAAACATCCAAAACAGTTGGTAATCTTTTACCATATAGTGTACGGGTGGTGTCTGCCTTGGGATCGCATCCTATAACAATTACCTTATGATTTTCAGAGTAAGCCGCAGCTATATTGGATACTATGGTTGATTTTCCAATACCTCCTTTACCATAAATAGCTATTTTCTTGTTTTTACTCATCGACTTTCACCATGGCACCAATGATATCCCCTCTGGTAATGATTCCCACCAGTTCACCGTTATCTACAACTGGTAATCTTTTTATCCTATGAGAATCCATTAATTCAGCTGCATCAGAGATGGATTTATTCGGAGATATGCTGACTACTTTTTGGGTCATTATTTCTTGGGTAAGTACCAGTGCTGCTTTTTTAATTCCCTCTGAAATTTCATCGTATTCATGTTTCATACGTATTGGTAATTCAATGAGATCCAATGGGGACGGTAGTATAAGGTTCAAGTTAGGAGAATGAACTTCTAATAACCTCATGATATCTCCTTCACTGATGATTCCTACCATATTCTGGTCTTCATCTAGAACAGGTGCTCCGCTTATTTTGTTTTTCCTTAAAACTCTAGCAGCCTCTTCAATTTTATCTATCTTTCTTAAAGTAATGACATTCTTTTCCATGGCATTCTGAACACTTATCATAATTTCAACTCCAGATACTTTGATAATATGTGATTAAAATTCTAATTTTATTGTAATTATTAATTTATATTTATTGTAAGTAGTAATGTTATATCTGTTTTTATTGTAATTGCTTTTGGTAGAGTTTACGAATAAAAAAAAAAAAAATTAATTCCTATAACTCTTAGGAATATAAAAAAAATTATTCCATACAACCATTATATTAATTTAAAGAAAATTAAATCCTTTTAATTCTCTTATAAACCAGATCATTGGTTCTGACCTTTTTATTAATAAGTAATCCCACGTGCTGGTTTTTTAGAGCACTTTTTATTGATTTTCCATCAATTTGTAGTGAATTAACTTTATGTGTTACCGAACCGGTGGTAGTTCCTTGAATAATAATCTCATCTCCCAGTTTTAGATTATCCCAAAGCCGGATTTCAGCAGCACCCACCTGATTATAATAATTCACCACTTGCCCAAGATCCTTCTTGATAAAGGTAGATTGATTGTAGGGGCTGTTTTGATGGTATTTCTTAAAATAAAATCCCTGATCAAAGCCTCGATTAAATACTTTTTTTAGATCCATCATCCACTGTTCCTGAAACTTCCAATCTCCACCCATATAACTATCTATGGCCTCCCGGTATACTCGGGTGACCGTGGCTACATAATCTGCAGGGCGGGCCCTTCCTTCAATTTTAAAGGCATTGACTCCGGATTCCATAAGTTC
>JAUXXK010000272.1 GCA_030681145.1 Methanobacteriaceae archaeon
AAAAACTATAAACAACTAAATAAAAATATAAAACTACTAGAATATAAAACTAACCCCTAAAAACACGAATATAAAAAATAGAAAAATAATAAAAAAAACTTAACTATGAGACAGCCTCAAAATAATTAAAAAAATTTGTTAAATAGCTTTTTCACCTCTTTCATTAGTTCTTATTCTTACAACATCCTCAACATTAGATATGAAAATTTTCCCATCACCAATATCTCCTGTTTGGGCTTTTTTAACAATTACTCCTACTATTTCATCTAGCTTTTCATCAGTTACTACTATTTCAAGTTTAGTTTTAGGCAATAAATCTACTTTATAGTTCGATCCCCTGTAACTTTCGGTTATTCCAAGTTGTCTACCGCGACCTTTTACTTCTGTAACTGTGATTCCATGACATTTAGCTTCTTCAAGGGCATTTTTTACATCTAATAATTTTTCTGGTCGGATTATAGCAATTATTTCTTTCACCAAATACCTCCTTAATCATCTTCAGGATAAGCTGAGAGATTGTGCTCGGCTAAATCCAGACCTAATTGTTCTTCTTCGGCAGATACTCTTATACCGTCTGTGAAATAACCTATACCTTTTCCTAACAATAATCCAAATCCAGTACCATATATTATTACTACACCTGCAGCAATTATCTGATTAACTAAATTAACATCTCCACTTCCACCTAAAAGCGTTGTACCAAATACTCCCGCTAATATAGCACCAATCACACCAGCAGTTCCATGTACAGAAACTACACCACATACATCATCAATGCCTTTTTTCTCCAAGAACTTGAATACAAGAGGAACTTGTACACCTGCTATGATCCCGATTATTAAGGCTGCAATAGGGCTTACAATATCAGTACCAGCACAAATAGCTACTAAACCTGCTACTAAACCATTAGGTGTAAAAAGTACATCCTTTTTTGATGCCAATAATGCTCCTAATCCTCCGCCAGCCATGGCCAAAGTAGTTGTTGCGGCTACCAATCCAGATATTTCGTTTACCGCCAATGAACTACCTACATTAAAACCATACCACCCAATTGCCAAGATGAATGCTCCAGACATGGCCATTGGAATGTTGTGACCTGGCATGGGTACTGCTTTACCTTTAACATATCTTCCAATCCGTGGCCCTAATGCAATGATTAATCCCAAAGCCAAAAATCCTCCTAGCGCATGAACATTTAGACTTCCTGCATAATCATGGAAAGATATAATTTCTGATCCCCATGGTCCAATAAAAACAAAGAGAGGATATAATATACCTGTGATTATAGCAGATGCAATAAGATATGATTTTAGCTTCATTCTCTCTGCAACACCTCCAGAAGCAATTGTAGCAGCTGTAGCAGCAAAAACTAGTCCAAAGAACCATGTTGCTAACTCCAAACCATTATCTACTAAAAATGAGGAGGTGCTAAATATTTTACCCCACCAAGCTGTAAAGGATGATAAATCCAGTGAAGTGGTAAGCACATACCCTATAAATAAAAAGCTTATGCAACCAATTAACCAATCAGCCACATTTTTCATCATTACATTATTTACATTTTTTTTCCTAACCTGTCCTCCTTCCAGCATCATGAAACCCCATTGCATCATAAATACAAGGGCCCCAAATACAACTAAAAAAAGAACGTCGTTAGAATTAGCACTGGCAGTGAGCGCAGATACAATTGAGTTTATATCCGTCGCATTGCCAAAAAGTTCTGCTGTTGCCATTTCAAACCTCCATATAGTTAAAATTTTTAAAAATATCCCAGTAAATTTATAATTAATTTTTATAAATTTCTAAAGGATGCCGGAATCCTCTTTCCGATAATTAAAATGAGATTTTTATCATATATAAATATTGCTGTAGAAGTTGAGTCATAGCAAATTTTAATTAAATACATATCTAAATATTAAGTAGTAAAAAAAATATTCATTAATAGTAATAATTATTTGACTATAAAAAAATTATCGAATAATGTGAAATGAGTTTTCTTAAGCTAAAAATGAATATTATTACTTATTTACAATATTGACATCATAATAATAACACTATAAATCATTTAGTATTAATTTGATGAAATTATTGATATTAAATCGATTTACGATCATAGAATTTAGATTATTGAAACTTTCAAAACATTTATATATCAGTAAAAGGAAACATCTTTCCGGTGTTAATTAGCTTAAGATTAGATTTATATTCACGGAGGTATTAATCCATGTCAGACAAAATTGGGCAAATAATTAATAAAATGGATAACTGCGGAGTTAAATTCGTACGACTCCAGTTTGTAGACATACACGGAACTCCTAAAAACATGGCAGTTCCACTTATAAGAGAAGATCAAATAGAGGACATAATAAATGACGGCCTTCTATTTGATGGTTCTTCTGTTGAAGGATTCGTAGATATTAACGAAAGTGACTTGATTCTGAAACCAGACCCTGATACTTTCTCAACTCTCCCATGGAGACCAGAAGAAAAAGGTGTTTGCAGGTTTATATGTGATGTATACTGGCCTGATGGGAAAAAACCATTCGAAGGTGACCCTCGGTATGTGTTGAGAAAAGCTTTAGAAAAGGTTAAAAAATCAGGATATGAATACAACGTTGGACCAGAACCAGAATTCTTTATTCTGGATGAAGACGAAGAAGGAAACGTAATTCCAAACGATAATGGTGCTTATTTCGATGTAGAGCCTGTTGATAAAGGAACTGATATCCGAAGAAAGTTAGTTATGGATCTGGAAGCATTGAAATTTGATATCGAAGTTTCCCACCACGAAGTTGCCCCAGGCCAGCATGAAATTGATTTCAAGTTTGATAAAGCTTTAAAAACTGCTGATGCAGTAATTACCTTTAAGCAAGCTATTAAGGCTATTGTGGACAACATGGGTTACTTTGTTACATTCATGCCAAAACCATTCTTTGGTGAAAATGGAAGTGGTATGCACATTAACCAATCACTATTCAAAAACGGAGAAAATGTATTTTACGATCCAGAAACTCCAACCGAACTATCTGAAGAAGCCATACATTTCACTGGCGGTCTTTTAGAGCATTCTAAAGCCCTATCCGCAATATGTGCCCCCACTGTCAACTCTTACAAACGTTTGGTTCCCGGATACGAAGCGCCAGTATACATTGCTTACGGTCTTAAAAATAGATCCACATTGGTTAGAATCCCCGCATCCCGTGGAAAGCGTACCCGTGTTGAGTTAAGAATGCCAGACCCATCTTGTAACCCTTATTTGGCTTTTGCAGCTGTTTTAGAAGCAGGTATGGATGGTATCAAAAACAAGATTGACCCTGGAGAACCAACTGAAGTCGATGTATTTGGAAAAACCAGTGCTGAACTAACCGATATGGGCATAGATGTTTTACCTTCTAGCCTATGGGAAGCTTATCACGCCCTAGAAATCGACGATGTGGTTAAATCTTCTTTGGGAGATCATGTTTATGAAAAGTTCTTGTCCATAAAACATAAAGAATGGGATGATTACAGAATTCAAGTATTCCCTTATGAATTAAATAAATATTTGAGTATATAATTCATACATACATTCTATTTTTTTCATTTTTTTTTATTGTTAGAGGCTGTCTCATAATTAAGTTTTTTTATTATTTGTAT
>JAUXXK010000284.1 GCA_030681145.1 Methanobacteriaceae archaeon
TGAATACCACCAAGAAGAAGGGTTTATTAGTCAATGATCCTAGCTGTGGAAGTGGCCGATGCCTAATGAGTTTCCATGTAAAAAATTTAGGTAATTATTATGTGGCCCAGGACATCGACATGATATGTGTTAAGATGACTATTTGTAACTTTTTAGTACATGGCCTACAATCAGATGTGATTTGGGGTAACACATTAACCTTGGAATATTTTGATGCTTGGAAAGTCAATGAAGCACTACATGTTAATAGTGGCATTCCACATGTAAGAAAATTTAATTCAAAGGAATTAGGGGAATTAAAAAGTTCAACTGGGAATATTAAAGAGGGTGCTAAACCAGTTACTCTCATGGATTTTACTGCTGCTGCGGGGGTTGGTGAAGAATGAGTTCTGAAGTGGTTAATTATAATATTATTGAAACGGGTTATAAGGAGTTACAGAAAAAGGAGAAGATCTTTCTAAAAGAATACCATGAGGGGCATAATATCACGGATTCTGCTCGTACAGCAGGTATTGGGTATGGTATGGGTCGAAGAATACTTATTGATGAGGGAATTATACGAGAACAGTTTCATAAAATACAGAAGCCTAAACTATCTGATGAGGATATTGTTGAGTGTATAAGGTTAAAAGATGCGGGTAAATCTCTTAGAGAAATATCCAGAGGTTATCCTGTTTGTGATCGTACTATATGGAATGCTATAAGGAAGTATCAGAACAAAAACGGTGATATTGTATCTCATTGGCTGGTGAATAAAGACGGTCGTATACGTGGAAACAATAATAGAAACGGCAGATGGAGTATTCTAACACTTAATCAGATAAGGAAAGCAGACAAGGAACATATAAACGGGGATTCTTATAGGGTATTATCTAGTAAATATCAGGTATCTAAGAACACATTGCGAACTTACATCTCTTTATTGCGTAAAGGGGAATTAGATCAGGCAATCACTGAATTTGAAAGAATACAGAAAATAAATGAAGTGATAAGATGATTAAGTGCTTTGAATGTGAGGATAAATTATCTCCGAAGAATTTCAATGAAGTAGAGCAGATAAAAACTGGAGAAACTGTAGATCTTTGTAATAAATGTTACAATAAACTGGCCGGGAATGGCCGTCTGGAAGTAATAGATGATGATGGAAATCTTACCTGTGGAGATATGCACCTT
>JAUXXK010000288.1 GCA_030681145.1 Methanobacteriaceae archaeon
TTAATGACGGTGCTAAAATAGAGATTACCGGGACCACCGGACGTTATGTTGGAAACAACATGACTCAAGGTGAAATTATTATTAATGGATCTGCTGAGGATGGAGTTGGATTTGGTACCTATAACGGAACCATAGTGGTAAAAGGTAATGCTGGAAATGCCATCGGACAACTCAATAAAGGAGGAACCATACTCGTGGATGGGAACATTGGAGATTTAGCAGGATTATACATGCTCAGCGGTGAAATAATAGTAACCGGAGATGCCGGTGAAGATACCGGTGACTGGATGATAGGTGGAAGCATTTATGTGGGTGGTGACTTCCATACCGGAACCAATGCAGAGATCAAAGAACTGGAAAATTCTGATAAAATAAAGCTTATCAAAATATTCAAAGATTATGATATTGATGCTCCAGTAGATAAATTCAAAAAAATAGAACATCAGGAAATACGCCCGTTCTATGGTTAAGAGGGATTTAAATGGTACAAATTTTATTAACTGACCCAAAGAAATGTGATGGATGTAATGATTGTTTGGATGCCTGTTCAGAGGTCAATGGTGCCAGTGCACTATTTTTGAATAAAATGAGTGAAGGATACTCTGCGGTGGTCTGTCAACAATGTGTGGATCCTGCCTGTGCAAGAGGATGTTTTAATGATTCCATAAAAAGAGAAAATGGCTTGGTTAAAATAGATCAAGACTCCTGTGCGGGTTGTAAAATATGTATGTTAATGTGTCCAATTGGAGGCATAACTTACAATGAAAATGGAATGCTCAAGTGCGATCAGCAATGTATCACCAAGCCCGGTGATTCACCGGCCTGTGTTAGTGCCTGTGAAAGTGGATGTTTAGAAGCAGTTGACGTGCAAGAATTTGCCACCGGCTTGCAAAAAGGATTTGAAATTAATACCAATAAATCTCAAAATTCTCTAGCACCAGTCTCTTCTTCTGATTTAGCAGCCGCTACTCAAGGATTATGTGTTTTCTGTGGTACTTGTGAGATAGTATGCCCCACTAACGCTATAGAAGTAGTAAATGGGGCCCCCCAAATAAATCAAAACTTATGTATCATGTGTAACTCCTGTCTGGCCGCATGTCCAGTACTCATTCCAACTGGTGCAGGAAGTATATGGGACCCCCGGACAATTGCTGATATCAGGTACACATCCAAAGCAGGAAAATACGTTTTAAGAGGATTTGGTAGTGAAAGAAGATTACCTAACTTTGACGATCTTATTATACTACCTGCACAAGCATCTGTTGCCCCGGTTGACAAGTACCGGGAGTCATGCAATACCGAAATAGTGTTAGGTAGCAGATATGCTAAAGAACCCTTGGTAATTCAAACACCTGTTTTAATTGCAGGTATGTCCTTTGGTGCACTGAGTAAAGAAAGTAAATTAGCTATGGCCAAAGGAACATCGCTTGTAGGATCTGTGGCCAACACAGGCGAAGGTGGAATGCTTCCTGAAGAAAGACAGATGGCGGATAAGCTGGTAGTACAATATTCTTCCGGTCGTTTTGGAGTATCTTCTGATTATCTGAATATAGCAGATGCAATTGAGGTCAAAATTGGGCAAGGAGCCAAACCGGGTATGGGTGGGCACCTTTTAGCTGAAAAAGTAAGCCCTGAAGTAGCCAAAATAAGGGGAATACCTGAAGGAACCGATGCATTAAGTCC
>JAUXXK010000295.1 GCA_030681145.1 Methanobacteriaceae archaeon
TAAAAACCCAGCAGTACCGCAGGCTGGGTCGCAGAAGGTTTCCTTGACTTTAGGATCTAATAATTCTACCATCATCTGGATGATGTGTCTTGGTGTACGGAACTGGCCGTTTTTACCAGAGGTTTTAAGTTCAGATAATAAGTACTCGTAGATATCCCCTTTGGTGTCCAGGTTCTGTTCCTTGATGTGCATACCGTCAATTATACTAGTGGCCTCAGTTAATAGAGTACCTGTGGGAATGGCAAAGACAGCATCTTTCATATAACGACTGTAGAGTGAGTCATCATCTCCTAAATCTCTGAGGAAAGGAAATACTTTATCCCGGACATGGTCCAGCATCTCATCAGAGGCCATGTTATTCCACTGTGACCAGCGACAATCAGGACAGTCTTTAAAGAGGGATTCGAATGGTTCTCCACTTAATTGAACATTCTTTTCCTTGGCGATCTCATCATCATCTAAACGTTTCATGAACATTAAGTAGGACATCTGTTCAATGGCCTGCAGGGGATTGGATATCCCACTACTCCAGAACTTATCCCATAACTGGTTAATCTTTGATTTGAGGTCTGAATCTAACATACAAGTTCTCCTTTAAAGGCCTTTTGCATTAGGGTATTGAATAGGTTGTCTATTTCTTGTTTTGATTTTGATTGGTGGGTTTTTAGTGTTTCTGTTTTTTGTACTATTTGGGCGAATTGATTTTGGAGGGTTATTGGGGGGACCGGGATCTCAAAATTTTTCATTATTTTTGTATTTAAATTTGGTTGAGTCCCATCTGGTGCGCTTTTTCTAAAATAATCACTTATACTGTTAATTAACTTTAATAAGTAAATTTTATTTAATTTAGGATCAATATCTTCTAAAGCAAGCCATCCGTCGTGTATACATCCTTCAATTTTTAAAATACGTGCAAATCCAAGACTTACTCCGCAATTTGCAAAGATTAAAGAACCTTTTTTTAATAGAACAGTTTTAGAAAGACCATCTTCAGTGATTTTTTCTTTAGTATCTTCGATATAAATTTCATCACCTTTAGTTCCATCACCTATTTTAATCCATGGAACATTACCACCTAAATAATTTTTAATTGGTCGAGGTGAGCCACCCCTTCTTATTTTAGAGAGTTTTTCGAGTTTTATTTTTTCATATCCTTTTTGGTTATTAATAGGATCTCCAAACATATCATAAAATATGCTTTCTAAATAATCATCGGCCAATTCATCAGCTTCGGCCCGCCATTCTTTCAGTTTTTCGGCCTTTTCCAGGATTTTGACTATTTTCTCTTGGGTTTCGAGTGATGGCAAATTAATATAATAATTTTTAACAAATTGAGTGTTTATACCCCCGATAGCTGCTCCTCTAAAGTTCGCCATTACTTGTAATTGGCCAAATGGTGAAAAAATATGATAAAATAGAAATTTAGGATAGACTAAATCTTTTTTCCCTCTTAGAATGAAAACATGTTCATTTACTGCAGCCTCTTGAAAAGGGAAGTCATTATCGACAAATGAAACTTTTCCCGTTGTAGCTCCATCTTTTACAACCAAAACATCGTTCTGTTTTATTTTTCCTCTTTTTAGAGAATCATAATATTCTTGAGGAACTAATCTCAGTTTTTTAAAATTGAATCCACCTAATTTTGTTAAATGTTCTCCACCTAAGCTTGGAATTCCTTCATTTATATCTTTAATTCCACCTTTGGGACGATTTCCATTTTCAATAGTGTCAATTATTTCGGATAACTTGATTTTAGTCCATTCATCATTTAAAATATAATTGCTTTTCATTCAAATAGCCCTCTAACATACATTTTTTGAAATCGTAAAATATATTTGATTTACAGATATAAAATACTTCTATTGATAGGTGAATTATATGGAAAATAAATCAAATGATTTAGATAATATTATAAGTGACCATTTAGATTCAATTACTGAAAATGAAGTAATAGAGGTTCAAGAAATGGATCTTGATGAATGGTTAGAACTAGTATTTTCAAAAAAAGATGAAGAATATCTTTTTATAGATTATATGTTCCCTAATGAATCTCTTAGAAAAGAATATTTAGAAAATATTCAAATTCGCAAAGATGAAGAAGTCATAAATTTGATTAGAAAATTTTTAATTCCTTCAGGAAGTTTCAATGGAGACATAATTAATTTAGGTTATTTAGTGCATTGCAACAAAAACGATAAACCACAATTTAAAAAGTTAATTGGGCGAGAATATTATAAAAGATTGTTAAAGAGTGCTTTGAAAAAAGAATCAACTGTTTGGGAAGGTAATACTTGGATAATTGACCTTTTACCCCATAACCCGAAACTTGCAATAGATGCTATTGAAGCCTATTTCATAGCACATATCCAACTATTACCCGATGGACGATTTAGTGGTCTTCAAGATGCAAAGGCAATAATACGCTCCAAATTTATTTATGCAAAACATCCTGAGTCAATACTACTTTCATTGAACCCTTATGACTTCGAAAAATTGATTTCAGCATTATATAAAGAAATGGGATATGAAACAATCATTACTAAGAAATCAGGTGATGGCGGGGTTGATGTAAAAGCTGAAAAGGATTCTATTGGTGAAAAAGAGAAATTGCTAATACAGTGCAAAAGATATGAGGGTACAGTTGGTCAACCATATATAAGAGATTTATATGGTGCTGTAAATGATGCAAAAGCTAACAAAGGGGTTTTAGTAACAACTTCTTACTTTTCTAAACCAGGCATAGAATTTGCTACAAAAAATAACATTGAACTGATTAATGGAAATCAATTACAAATAATTTTAAATAAGCATTTTGGAACAAAATGGCCATATCATTTAGATCATATAATTTCCAGAAGCAATTAAAATAGTAAATGATAAAATGAATAGAACTAGATTTAACGGTGAAATAAAGCTTGTAAATAAAATAGTGCTCAGAAATGGTGAAAATGATGTAAAAATAGATCCCTTAAAAATACTTAGCACTTGAATAAATGTCAAAACACCCACAATTATTGTTAACCAAAAAATTCTTTCCTGTGATTTTTGAGTATATTCAATATTTTTTAAATCCAAATTAGATTGGGAATATTTTGAGTATTTTTGAGTTATGTTTTCTAAAAAATCAAGCTTAGTAATTATAAAATTTTTTAGTTGAGTAAAAAATTTGATTTCAGAATCTTCTATAGAAAAAAAGTCACAAAATTCGAAATTATCTAAATTACTAATTATTTCAGTTTTAAATCTTTCAAATTCAAATATTTTTTTTAAAAGTGTTTCTCTTTTCTTTAATAATTCTTTGATTTCAAATTTCTCCAAATTACTCATTTCGACAGATAAATCTTCATTAATTTTAGTTATTGATGATTCTTCTAATTCTGTCTGTCTATCAATAGCTATAACTGCAAATGAACATTTTTTAAGCCCGTTTAAAATATTTACATTGGGTTTTTGTATTTTTTCCCGCTTAAGTTCTTCCTTTGTCTTTTGGGATTTTTCTTCATTAGTTTCAGTGATTCTAGTAAATATCAAATGATTTAAATAACTATACTTACTTTTATTCTCTTTAAATAATAAATATCGGTTATGATTGAAAGATCTATCTGATGAAAAGATTATCGAAAATAAACCTAATAATTCTGTATTATTTTCACACCACTTTTTCAAATCATTTGTAGGAAGATTTAGAGAAAAAACATCAATACTTGGAACAATTGAAAAATCATTTTTTTCAATAGCCTTTTTTATTAAATGTCCTTCGAAATGTTCTGAAAAAAACTTAATTAATTGTTCTTTGATTAAGTATCTTAAATAAGTAATTTCCTGTTCTTTAGCTCTTTCAGCACTAATATATTCATTATAATCGCCTTTAGAATTAGTGCAAGTTTTTTTAATAGATCCGCGTTTTTTATTCAGTATTGAATTTAACTCTTCTGATGCTTTTGGATTTAATAAACACCTTAAATCTAATAAAATATATGATGGAGAAATATTGCGAATTATTATTTGAATACTATCCACATAATCACATAAATCTAAAAAGACTCGGTTCATTGGAATAGCTTTTATACGCGGATCATTAATAAACGGCAGATACGCTGAAAAATCTCTAAACATCTGTTTGTTCTGGTTTTTTATCATATCTTCAGCTTTTAATATCTTTAAATAATCAATAGGATCTAAATCAGAAAAGATAGTTTGTATTGATTCTAGTAATTTATCAAAATCTTCTATTTTTACTATTTCCATTAAGAGGATAGAATTATAGTTAATATTAGAAGCTTTGGCTTTTGGCATTTTTAGTTTTGGAGTATTATTTGTCAATAAATCACCTAAAAAAAACTTGTCTTCAACACATCCTAATCCTATTACACTTATCCACAATCCCCACTAACTCATCATAACTAAACAAATCCAGCGGATTCTCATCCTCGAAGGGAGGCCCACCGAGATCCTTCATTTCAATGTGTTTTCTCTCAGAGAAGACTTTCTTCAGTAACATTAGAAATTCAACCTGGCGGGAGGTGTAATGCACATTCTCCACTATGTAATCATTAAATCTCTTCTCAATTATCATCCTTGGATCGTCATCACGGGAGAGCCCAATAATATCTCTTAGGAATTGTAAAAAGTCAATATTTTGCTGTTTTTGAATGTATTCTATGGTTATTTCTGGTTTTAGAGATGATAGTTCCCTTTCTAAATCCAGTAACTCCCCGGAATTAATACCCTGGCCTTCTTTTAATTTGCGAACCGATTCATTCCGCTCTAAAAGGCGTTTAAGTTCCTCATCTTCCTGAACTTCTTTTTCAAACTTCTTCCAATCAGTAATTACATCGACTACAGGTATATCAATAATGCCATTACCTGTGGGTTCAAAGTACTTCATTAAGGGTGCTATTTCTCTAACCAAAAATTCCACATCTTCAAAGGTTAAATCTTCCCAGAATTCACTCTGTCTGGCCCTTATCAGTTGGGGTTTCTTCTCACTTATTACCTGGAGGTTGTCCTTTTCCATGACATTACTTATCATGAAGACCACTTCCCGGCGTATTTTATCTATTTTTTCCTTATCACGATCCAGAATACACTCAAAGAGTTTTTCTGATTTCAAGATAAATGAGGAAACTTTAGAATTAGAACCAAACTGGGTAATCATTAAAGGAGATATTTCCTCAATTAGGGGATCAACAAAGCCCTCTAAATCATCACTATTTTTAATCTTAGAAATTATAGATGCTTTTTCCCTGACTAAAAAGAACTCCTCATTTAACTCATCCACGGTAACTCTAATTTTACCAGTAATAAGTTCCTTCTGCTCCGGAGTTAAATCTTTATCTAAAAGAGCCACCCGGTTGTTAAAGATGGTGCTTAAAACATCGTTAGGCACACCAGTACCCTTTCCCCTTTCCAGTTCATGGTATTCTATATTGGAATGGCCACCAATCATAAAATCAAATATTAGGAAATCATTCTTCTTACCTTCAGGTAGCCAGTCTTTATGCTTGCAGGCCTGTAAATTACGGGTTCCCCGGCCCAGCATTTGCCAGAATCTTATAGGCGAATAGACTGGTTTTACAAATACCAGATTACAGATTTCTGGAATGTCCACCCCAGTATCTAGCATCCCCACTGATAGGGCAATTCGTGGATTGGACAGCTTTTTAAAGCGTTCCACTTCATCGTCACTGCGGGCCATATTAGAGGTTATAACCTGCACCTCATCAGAAAATTTAGGGAATAGTTCTCCAAAAACCTTTTTCATGTGTTTAGCATGATTGCGACTGGCACAGAAGAAGATAGACTTGGCCGGTTTTCCCTCATCTGATTTATAGCAGTACTCCATAAAACTTTTAATTATGAGGGCATTGGTCTTATCATCCATGAACACCCGGTCAAATTGAGAACCTGTTAATTCCAGCTCATCTGGATCAACTTTCTGTCTCCTTAAATGGTCTTTAAGAAACTTATCCAGATTTTCCTGTTTTATCCCTTCATTTAAAACCTTGGTAGAGATAATATGGGCAAAATAAGGGACTAAAACCCCATCCCGCACTGCCTCATCATAAGCGTATTCGACGGTGGCCTTTCCAAATAAATCAAAGGTACTTTGAGTTTCCCGCTCACGAGGTGTGGCCGTTAATCCAATCTTTATACAATCAAAGTACTGGTAAATGAGATTATTTCTATCGTAAATGGAACGGTGGGCCTCGTCAAAAACAATTAAATCAAAAAATCCAGGGGAGAATTTTTCAAATAATCTCTTCTCCTTGCCCTGCATTAAAGTCTGTACGGTAGTGACATACAATCGGCTGTTATCATTGAATCCATTTCTTAAATCAGCTACCGGCTCGGTGAAATATTTTTTAAATCCATTGTCCTTGGCCTGTCTTACCAGAGCAACTCTATCAGCAATAAATAAGACATTGCGAACTACATTGGACTTAATAAGTAAATCAATTATGGCCATGGCCACCCTAGTTTTTCCTGTACCCGTGGCCATTTCAATTAAAGCAGTTCTTTGACATTCGGCAAAGTGTTCAGATAATTTACGGACAATTTGTACGCTGCGAGGCCTATCTACAATATGAGTATTAAATTTAACACCACTAGGATCTTTGCGTTTATTATAAAGGTCCCTTCGTCTTTTTAAATCACTCTGGGAAAAAGGACCACTAACTTTTCTTTCAATGCCATACTCATCAATTAAAACCCATTTTTGACCATTAGTTAGAAAAATAGGTACTTTATAATCAATTTGTGATTCAATGTCTTGAGCATAGCTACGGGCTTGTATCCTGCCAATATCAGGATCTTTGGAAAACCTCTTGGCCTCAATGATGGCCAGGGGCGTGTAATCTTCATCTAACAAAACGTAATCAATGAACCTATCTACACCACGTTCTATCTGGCCATTGTAATTTTTAAAATCTTTATTTTTAAAATCAGATTTAACAGAATTGACTTCTTCTTTTATATATTTCTCA
>JAUXXK010000296.1 GCA_030681145.1 Methanobacteriaceae archaeon
GGAAAATTCATTTATAGTACACCAAAAACGAATTATAATATTTTTAGCGGGCTGTTCAGCCGTAAAAAAAGGAGAAAGTGTTATAAATATAGATGATATTATTCTAGCCTATGAAACCTTATTTAAGATTATTAGAACGGATATATCTAAATTAATTTAGAGGATTAAAGACTTAAATTCTCGTACTTTATGATATTAGTTTTAATGCTTTGAATTTGACAGATGAGGCCACGGATTTAGCGGTGAGTATAACTGGTAATGCTAGTAGTGTGGGTATTGGTGATACGGTTCATTTAGTTATTAGTCTTAGTAATCTGGGCCCTAAATCGTGTGATGCTAAGTTGAATTATAAGATTCCGGTGGGTTTGAAGTTATTATCTTCTCAAGGGCCTGGTGTTTATGATGTGGCCAGTGGTGTGTGGGATGCTGGTTTGTTATTGGTGAATGATAGTGTTAGTTTGGATTTAGTGTTACAGGTTCTGGGTGCTGGTTGTTTTAATCATGTGGTGGATGTTTATGATAATTTGAATATTTCTAATAATCATATGGTTTGGTCTATGGTTTGTGCCAGTGTGCTGGGTAATGTTACGCCAACGGTTATTAATTCCTCTGCATTTGACGGATTAAAACCAATCGATAATGGTGGGTCTGGTAGTGGCAACGGTGGATCAGGCAACGGAGGAAACGGTGGTAATGGTGGAGGATCCGGAGGCGCAGGTGGATCTGGTAATGGAGGTAATGGTGGTGGCAACGGTGGCGGAAATGGCGGCGGCGGTGATGGTGGTTCTATCACTCCTGATAACACTCCTAAAACTCAATTACAAAGAGATATCCGTTATATTAGAGATTTCACGAGCTACACTCCAACAGACAATAGCCAAGATAGTGGGCAAAATGATAATAAAAAGCCTAATGAACCACCTAAAATGCCAGATTGGACAGGGGATCCTGGCCCAGAACCTACTCCAGAAGAATATGAGGATTGGGTTGGAACTACTATTAAATTAGCCGCAGAAGTTCTTTTCTTAGTGGGAATAGAAATAGCAAGTAAACCATTAGGATCCGCTGGGGAATATCTAAGTGGGATTGCAGGCCAATATATAAAAGTTCCACAGGCTGTTGGAATTATAGCGAAGTGGTTTGGAAATAATAAATACAAAACAATAGTAAATCAAGCTTTGAAAGATGTTAATCGGGCTATTAAGGGCACTTGGGTTGAGAATGTTGTTAATGGTATCGATACAGTAATACAAACTGTAGGTTTTAATTATGGTATGGAAGTTTTTAAAACTTTATTACTTAAGCTTTTCCCGGATAAGGCAGAAAAAATTTCTTTGGCTATAAAAATGATTGGGTATGGTGAATTTGTATCAGATCCAATTGGTACTACTATGGCTTTTGTTGATGTTGTTGTGAGCTTTTTACTTGAGAGTGATTTGCCT
>JAUXXK010000306.1 GCA_030681145.1 Methanobacteriaceae archaeon
TGGATTTGTTGGAACATCCCCATGAGAAGGAATTTTCAAATATTTAATGGCAATTTCACCATCATGATAATTTTCCATTTTTTTTGGATTTTCTATATTACCCATATAATCCAAATTTTTGTTTTCGAAATGATCTTCCATATAATCTGGAAAAATCACAAAATTTGGATTTTTTTCTACCGTTATATATCCCATATCTTCTATAATATCTTTAAGAAATTGTGAATAAACTTTAACTCTTATATTTCTATTCTTTTTTCTAAGTATTTTTTTCTGTTTTGGGTTGGCCCATGGTGAAATTTTAGATAGCTTTATGCTTAATTTTTCCTGAAAATTTTCATCGAAATGGTCCAAATTAAGTATTTTCCCTAAATTGAATGCACTTTCATGTATTTGGGTAAAAGTATTTAATTTTAATTTTAAGGAATCTATTTTAGTTTCAGTTTCAGAAAGTACAACTGCAAAATCAGCTTCTTCAATATCTGGATTCTTATTAACCAAATAATTCTCTATTCCGACCATTTTTAATATTTCTTCGCACATAGGGGTGGTAACAATTTTCATGGAATCTACCATTGTGATATTCATTAACCATATTAACACATAATATCCATAATATAAGATATCTATAATAATTTAGATATTATTGTATTTTTATTGTATTGAATTTAATATATTATTAAACAAATTAAAATGATGCACGTGGAATGTGCTGAATCAAACTTATAGATATTTTATTAATTGAGCTTATTTGACTTTAAAAAAGTGGATTAATATGAAAGTTAGTTTAAGACTGGAAAAATCATGTTCAAATGATGTTTCAATCATGGTAGATGTTTTAAGGGCCAGTACTACAATTTGTGTGGCCTTAGACCATTTTCAGGAAATTATCCCTGTGGTTAGCCCGGGAAAAGCCAACAAAATAGCATTTGAAAAAAAAGCTATTCTGGCTGGCGAACGAAGAGGTGTGACTATTGAAGGATTTGATACAGGGAATTCGCCCATTGAAATACAAAAATTTAATGGAGAAATTCTTGTACTTACTACGAGTAATGGAACCCGTATAATGGATAAAATGGAATCAAAAGTTCTTGTAGGTTGTTTTACTAATGCAAAAGCTGTGGCTAAAGCTGCAAAAAATCTAGCCACCTCAGAAATAGAGTTAGTAATGGCAGGAGTTGAAGGTCGATTTGCTATCGAAGATTTTTTAGGAGCTGGAGAAATATTATCCAACATGCAAAATGAAAAATTGGAAGAATATGCACGGGCCGCTGTTATTTCCTCTGAAAATAATGAAACAGTCCATAGAGAAGTACTTAATTCGCGTTCTTCTAAACGATTAAATGAAATAGGGTTTGGAAATGATGTTGAATTCTGTTTAAAACGAAATATTTCCAAAAATGTGCCATTGTATACTGAACATTCTTTAAAGAATTTTAAGCTTTAAGTTACTTTTATTAACAAGATCTCTTTGATAACTTACAAATTAATATATATTAAATATAATTTTAATAGCTAATATTCAAAATATAGTAACTATAATTATAATATTAAATATAACAAAGAAAGTAGCTATATAATATATAGTTAGAATATTCATTAGAATAAATTTTTTCAAAAAAATGCCCCTAATATTAATTTAAGAATAAATTAAAAGGTTATTATAAATTATAATAATTCATTTCAAAAAAAAATAAAGCCCATATATTATTACTTAATTAGATTTTTTTATTATACAATAAATGATATATACTGATATTATAACTATCCCCCCAGACAATTTATTAAAAACATTGCTATTAAAAAATGATAATAATCGCCAAATAGTAAATATATTTTAGGATTATAATAACTAAATAAATAAAAATTAAACATATTCAAAAATATTCCTAACGACTTTAAAGTATAAATTATTACCTTAATATATCCTGAAAACTTTATAAAATTAAAAACAAAAGTTGAATCTAATGAAAAAAGAATGTTTAAAGATAATCGGAACTGCCCACGTTTCTGAAAAAAGTGTAGAAGAAGTAAGAAATACTATACTAGAAGATAAACCACAAGTAGTAGCTATAGAATTGGACACAGGCCGTTATCAAAGATTAGTACAAGAAAAAATGGGAGTTGTAGAAAAACCTAATTTTTCAATATCAGACATTATTAAAGGGAATAATATGGGCCTATTTCT
>JAUXXK010000317.1 GCA_030681145.1 Methanobacteriaceae archaeon
TGACATGATAAATAACAATTTCTTAAAAATCAGTCAAAAGCAAAAAATATATTAAAAATAGAAAAAATTTAGAATTTATCATTTAGATTATCAATAGAGTTAGTTAATTTATTAAGATCATTGTCCACTATTTCATTACCAAGGCCACTTAGGTAATTTCTATAAAAAACTGCCGCCACAATAGCTATAACAATGATACCTCCAAAAATTAATATCATTTCTGCAGATCCCTGTGCCATTTCATCTTCAAAAATTTTCATCTTTAACACCTTTAAGTTCCCACAATAAGAAAAGCAAATTTTCCCACAATATAGAATATACCATAAGCAGCAATAGCCAGAGGTATACCAAATTTAATTCCTTTACGGGCACTACCATGCATAATAATTCCTATTAATAAACCTGCAATAATTGAGTGAATAATAATATAACCTGTTGCAGCAATTATGGATGCATCTAACATTGGATTTTCTTTTCCCAATGATTCAATAAATGCAGAATAAACAGTTATCATACCCAAAGAAAATGGTGCAGCAACAATTGCTGCAATAATCAAAAACATGACTGACATCATCACATTTGCTTTTCGTTCTCGTTTAAGAGCTAGAACTGCCCTTAAATCTTCAGCGACTGTTTCAACAACATCAGAAAGACTTCCCCCTGCTTTTCGACCCTCCAATATCATTCTAAACGTCCTATCCAGATTTTTTGATTTTAAGCGTTCACCCATAGAAAGAATCGCATCATCAAAAGTTCTCCCGATTTTTATCTCTATGACAGCCCTTTTCAGCTCATTAGTGAGTGGACCGCCACCCTGTTTAGATACATCTTCTAATGCAGTTTCTAAACCTACCCCTGCACGTAAAAGAGAAGCAATTTGTCTTAAAAAATCAGGAGTTGTTTGTTCTATGGCATCAACCCTTTTTTCCATCATTAAAAAGATATAACCTGCCATTAATACAGGAGGGATGAAAAATCCGGCGATTCCTGCTAGAATGGAATTTATGCCAACCAGAAAAGCGAATCCCGCTGCAATTAATCCCACAACCATACTAGTTAGAATGGCCAAAGTAATCATTTCAGATGCTTTTACATACATTCCGCCTCTTATCAAAATTTCCTGAATCTTAATTTGATATCTATCAGGTATAATACTATCAACAATATTAGAAACAGGAGATAATACTTCGGGAATAACAGCCATTTATACACCTTTATTAATTTTTATAAAAATTCAATATTAATTACATGCCCATAAAAAACATTATAATTATTAAATGATAATTTAAATATTTCATCAAAGATTATTTTTATTAAATATGATATAATTTATATAATACTTAATATTTATATACCGTTGTTTTTTTAAAAAATTTATAAAAAAGTTTTAAGATTAGATTAATAACTTTTTATTCAAAGTTGAAATCCCCCGGTAAATTGGTTAAAATTTTAGCTTTATTCTTTACCAGAACCATATCTTCAATCCTAACTCCAAAATGGCCCTCAATATAAATACCAGGTTCAACAGTTACCACCATGTTTTTTTCTAGCTTTGATTCGTTTTTAACAGATAAAGATGGTTCTTCATGAACTTCAAGACCTATAGAATGGCCTGTAGAATGTATATAATTATCACCATAACCATAATCAACTATTACTTGCCTTACCACTTTATCCACATCAGAAGCCTTGACACCCGGAGCAATAGATTTAATACCTGCTTTTTTTGCTTCTAAAATAATATTACGGATTTCTTCTTGTTTTTCTGTTTCAACATTAGTACGGGTACAGTCAGAGCAGTATCCTTCCCATCTTGCACCCCAATCAATTACTGAAGGATTACTAATATAATTAGATGAACTTTCGGCATGAGGTAAGCTGGACCTAGTACCAGAAGCAACAATTGTATCAAAAGCCTCTTTTTGGGAGCCATTAGCACGCATATTATAATTAAGTTGAGCAGCCACCTCCCACTCTTTTCCCTGCAACCTTAATGATTTAATAGATTTTTCAGAAATTTTTATAGCTTTTTGTATCTTTTTTATCTCTTCAGAAGATTTAATCATCCGAAAGGGAACTAATATATCATTAGCCACAATTTTCCAGTCCCCTCTAAATTGTTTACAAATTCCCAACGAAATAGTATTCTCTATACCCAGTGTTTTTATTCCTTCTTTTTTTAAAGTCTCTTTAACATCTTTAAATGAATTAAATTCTTCTACTGGAATTTTCGAGAATTTTTTAGCTTCTTCAAGATCCATTTTAGAGGCCAAAAGTACGGGATCTTCATTAAAAATCACCATGGAAAAACTAGAAGGGTGAAATCCAGATAAATAAGCAATGTTTTCGTTTTTAAAAAACAATGCCGTTTGAATGTTATCTGCGGCCATTTTATTGATTATATCATTAAATTCCATATTAAGCTCCGTTATTAATTTTGAGAAATAATAATATTTAATAAATTTATTATAATTGAAAAATCATTATTAGTACTTAAATTTCATCATTGTCCATGGTAGATTTAAGTAATTTGAATAAATCATTCCGGACTTCAAGAGGTATTTTTCTATGAATAGGCTGAGGAATATATCCAAAATCGGGATCATTAAAAATTATCCCATTATATTCTACTGGTTCACAATAACGAGGCAAAAAATGCCAGTGAATTTCAGGTTGGGGATTTTTATCACGGAATGCTGCATTTTTAAAGCAACTCCAGTTAAAAAGATCCGGTTTAAATAACTCATTAAGGGATTTTTCCATTTTTTGAACTATTTTTCCAAATTCCACCCATTCATCTGAATTTAATTCCATTAAATCTTGACAATGTCGTTTAAGTACAACCACACAAGTTCCTAAATATCTCTGGCTAGAAGCTAAAAAAATAAACCAATGCTTAGTTTCAAGAATTTTTTCACCATAATAACCATTAATTGAACAAGATTGACATTTTTTCGTTAGAAAACCTCCTTAATAACATTAAGTAGATAATATCATTTGAGAATATTATCTATATTATATAGGATATTCTTTAATTTATTCAATTATTTAATAATATTATTTACTAAAATTTATATTATCATAAAACATATACATTTATTATAATAAAAAAGATTTTTTACTCAACCCGTTCGTGATTAAATGCATTCTCCTTTAGAACTCAGGAAATTTGTTGCCCCAGAATTTGTTTTCGGTAATGGAGCAAGATTTTTGGCAAACAGATATGCCAAAAATTTAGCTGCTAAAAAAATACTTATTGTAGCAGATAAAGGAATAATAAAAACGGGCATGGTAGACGAATTATGCAACCTGCTGGATGAAAGTAGTCTTGAATATGATATTTATTCCGATATTTCATCCAATCCCCGTGATCATGAAGTAATGGACGGCGCTCAATTATTTTCCGATTCTCAGTGTAATTTTATTATTGCACTCGGTGGAGGAAGTTCTATGGACTGTGCCAAAGGGATAGGAATTGTGAGTTCCAATAAAAAACATATTTTGGATTTTGAAGGAGTGGACAAAGTCCATATACCATCACCACCATTAATATGTATCCCCACAACTGCAGGATCATCTGCCGATGTTTCCCAATTTGCTATTATTATGGACACAGAACAAAAAATAAAAGTAGCCATAATTAGCAAGGCACTTGTTCCAGATGTGGCTTTAATAGACCCATATACAACTTTAACCATGGACCATTATTTAACCGCCAATACCGCATTAGATGCACTAGTACATTCATTTGAAGCATTTGTTTCAAATGCAAGCTCACCCATAACTGATTTAAATGCTCTGGATTCAATAAATCTAATTAGTCATAACATAAAACCATTGTTAAATGATTTGCAAAATATAGATCTCAGAAGCAAGATAATGCTTAGTAGTTTGGAAGCAGGATTAGCCTTTTCAAATGCAAGTTTAGGCTTGGTTCATGCCATGTCACATTCTTTAGGTGGTTTTTTGGACCTATCACATGGTGAGTGTAATGCAATATTATTAGATCATGTAATTGACTTTAATTTTATTTCTGAAACTGATAAATATCTTAAGATAGGAAAAATTATGGGAATAAATTTTAAAGATTCTGAAATCAATAATCAAAAAGAACTCATAATTAATCATCTTAAAGAGCTAAAAAAAGCATGTGGAGTTACCAGTACTCTGAAAAAACTGGGTGTTGAAGAAAAAGATATACCTCAACTGGCTGAAAATGCGATGAAAGATCCATGTATTGTAACCAATCCTCGCAGACCAACTATGGAAAACATAGAGGAGATATTTATTAATGCCTTCTGAAAAAAATGAGTTATGGGATGATCTTAGAGAGAAAATTATTGGGTTGGGTGAAAATTCAATCCAGAAGAGTTATTATCCAGAACTTCAGCAATATTTAAATGATTTAAAAAGATTTAGAACTCTCCTTGATCAAACTAATGATGTTATTTTTCTTGTAGATACCTATTCAAATCTATTAACAGATTTTAACAGCTCGGCCTCTTTTCAACTGGGTTATTCTTCTTCGGAATTATCAAAAAAAACCATAATGGATTTAATTATTCCCGAAGATCATGCAAAATTTAAAGATATATTTTCAAAATATAATTTAATTCCTTTAAAAGAAAATTGGACATTTGAAGCATCTTTTATAAAAAAAAATAAATCTCATGTTCCTATGGAAGTTAACATCCAAATGGTTCAGTTTAGTGAAATTTTGTATTCAGTTATGGTAGCCCGAGATATTCAAGAAAGAATTGCTGCTAAAGAAGCTTTAAAAGAATCAGAGGAATATTACAAAACTATCTTTGAAAATACAGGTTCTGCCACAATAATTTTAGAAAAAAACACCATACTAAGCATGGTAAACAGTGGTTTTGAAAATCTCACCGGATACAGTAAAAAGGAAGTGGAAGGAATAATGTCAATTGAAGACATTATAAATCCGGAAATGCTTGAAATATCCTTGAAATATCATCATGATCGGAGAGAAAATAAAAAATTGGCCCCTAAAGAATACGAAACCATGATTTTGAATAAAATGGGAGATGTGAAATATGTCATAGCTACCGTGGCCATGATACCCGGGACTAAAAAAAGTTTAGTTTCTTTAGTAGATATAACCTCCAGGGAAAATGCGGAAAAGGAATTAAAAACCTCTTTGAATGAAAAAAATGTTTTATTAAAAGAAATACACCACCGTGTGAAAAATAACCTCCAAATAATATCAAGCCTACTTAATTTACAGTCAATTAATGTTAGAGATTCGCAAGACCTTAAAATATTTAAAGAAAGTCAGGATCGTATAAAGTCCATGGCCATAATACACGAACAGCTTTATCAATCCAAAAATTTAGCCAGCATAAACTTTGCGAATTATATAAAAACTATCATGAACCACCTTTTCCATTCTTACTCTTCCCCATCCAAGTACATAGTTCCCCGCATGAATTTAGAAGATATTAACTTGGATATAGATATTGCTATTCCTTGTGGACTTATCATAAATGAATTGGTAACTAATAGTCTTAAACATGCATTTGAAGGTAAAAAAGAAGGTATTGTAGACATATCCCTCAAATGTATCCAAGATGATGTAATGCTATCAATATCTGATGATGGTGTAGGTTTTGATACTACTAAAGTAAATATCAAAAGTTCTTTAGGTCTTAAACTTGTTAAAACGCTTGTTGAACAGATAGATGGATCTTTAAATATTAAAAACGATGAAGGAAGTCATTTCTTAATTATTTTTAAAGAAAGTTTTAAAAATGACATTTAAACAAAAAAAGCTTACTTTTAAATCATTTTTTTTAGTTTCAGTTAATTTTAAATAATATTCATTATTTTTATTTGATACATCAATTAATCATATATCAATATAGAAATTATTATATGTGTAAGATTTAGTTAATTTATTATGGTAAAATTTAGTTCAAGTGAAGTCCGAGATATTTTAATTTCCATGCTAGTTATAGCAGGAGTATTTGCATACATATTAACTAACAGAGATATTAATTTAGCAATTAGTGTTCTCCCCATAACTTTAATAGCAGTTGGGCTTGGATTTGTGCTCCATGAGCTAGCACACAAATTTTTGGCCATGCACTATGGATTCTGGGCAGAATACAAGTTATGGGTAGAAGGATTAATACTAGCCATAGTAACTTCATACTTTGGATTTGTGTTTGCAGCCCCAGGAGCAGTTTATATTCATGGAGATTACATTTCAGATGAACAAAATGGGAAAATATCCCTTGCTGGTCCTTTGACCAATATTGTTCTTGCACTGATTTTCTTGGGATTGACATCTGTTTTTTCAAGTAATGATTATTTATTGACCATTGCTAGTATAGGATTCACCATAAACAGCTTTTTGGCACTTTTCAACCTCATTCCATTTAGTGTACTGGATGGGGCCAAAATATTCCGCTGGAATCCGATAATATGGGTAATTACTGCTACTGTGGCATTTTTAATGACATTCAATCAATATATGAATATATTTTAAATAATTAAGAATAATTTATTTAATTTACAATTCACGTGATATTATGTTCTCCGAAGTACCGGTAAAATATTACAAAGGCACACACCGTGCTATAAACCCTTCTCAAACTATTTCTAAGGTTGAAAATAAATTAAAAAAAGCCGGAGTTACCAGAGTTACCGAAATAACTCATTTAGATCGAATAGGAATACCAGTATATTCCGCAATTAGGCCATCAGCCCAAGACGGAGCAGTTAGTATTTACGCCGGAAAAGGTGCCACTAAAAATCAAGCTAAAGCTTCTGCCATGATGGAAGCTTTTGAAAGATATTCAGCTGAAAAGCAGAGCATAGATCAGGATAAAATAATTAAAGGAACATTTAATGAGATGGAAAATGCACTAAAGCCATCTTCTCTTATTTTACCTCGCAGATTACAAAAAAACCCCGAAGAAACAAGGTTAGAATGGATCGAATCTATAAATATTAAGACAGAAGAAAAAATTTTAATTCCTGCCAATGCAGTTTATCATCCATACCAAACTGATGAAGAATCTCATATTTTTAAATCAAATACCAATGGTTTAGCTTCGGGCAATATAATTGAAGAAGCAGTTTTCCATGGTATGACCGAAGTAATTGAAAGAGACGCTTGGAGTCTATTTGAAACATATAAGAAGCGGGTAGAAATTAATGCATCTCAATCAGATAATTCAATTATAACAGATATTTTAAAGAGATTTCATGATGTTGGAATAGATATCAAACTTATAGACTTAACAGCAGATATTTCAGTTCATACCGTAGCAGCAGTCGCAGATGATACAGTTTTAAAAGATCCTGCCCTGCTCACAATGGGGGTTGGAACTCATTTAGATCCTGAAATAGCTGTTATAAGGGCTTTAACAGAAGTAGCCCAAAGTAGAGCAACACAAATCCACGGAACAAGAGAAGACACCGTTCGGGCCACTTTCATGCGCAAAGCAGGATACGAAAGAATGAAAAGAATCAACAGCCATTGGTTTGGCGAGACCGAGCAATCAATTAACATAAAAAGTATGAAAAACAGATGCTCCTCCTCATTTAAGAAAGATATTGAAATCACCATTAAACAACTCCAAAAATGTGGTATTGAAGATGTTTTATTTGTTGATTTAACCCGAAAAGAAGTTGGAATTCCAGTAGCAAGAATTATAATACCGGGACTAGAAGTTATGGCCATAGACCCCGATAGAATTGGAGATAGAGTGTGTAAAATTATTTAAAATAATTTTATGATAACAAATCAATATTATAAACTATCTCATTTCTATTTTTCTTCTTCAGTTATTATTAGGGAATTATAATAGCTCACATTTTTTTACTTCATAGAATTTATTGAATAATCATTCTTTTAAAAATTATCCAATTGAAATATATTAATCAAAAATGATAAAAAAAATATATATTTAAGCTGCAAGTTGTGGGAAAAATGTCAGAAAAAAAAATAATTGTTTTCACAGGACCTTCAATGAGTATGGAAGAGGCATCTAATATTCTTAA